>DAOVOW010000026.1 GCA_030629485.1 bacterium | reverse complement strand
CTGCGTGAGATGCCACGGCTTCGTCAGTTTCGCCCGCTCTTTCGGGACGTTCCGGGGGTTGAGTCCTTTCCAGTGAAGCTTCCTTCCAAGCCAGCCTTAGATAGTGATCTTCGTGTAGTTGTTTTTGACGGAGGGCTTCCAGAAGATCACGGACTCGATAACTGGGTAACCAGTTATGAGCCGAATGGGATTGGAAAACCTGTTCCGGCATGTGAGCAGCACGGGCTTGCTGTGACCTCTGCCCTTCTGTTTGGCCCGTTGGACGAAGATGTTGACCCGTCGCACCCGACCATGAATGTAGATCATATCCGTGTCCTGGACGACAGAACAGAAGATGACCCCCAAGGAGAGTTGTACGACGTCTTAGCACGCATCACGAGCGTGTTAGATAACAATCCATATGAGTACGCGAATCTCAGTATCGGACCGGATCTTCCAATCGAAGATGATGATCCAAGTGCATGGACTACCGTCCTGGACCAGCATTTTGGGAAGGGCGAATTGCTGGCCTCAGTTGCCGTTGGGAACCGAGGCGACGAAAACCCTGAAACAGGGTACACGCGGATTCAGCCTCCTTCAGATTGCGTGAACGCTCTCGGAGTCGGGGCATGTGATAGCCGAGGCGAAAGCTGGAAACGCGCTAGTTACAGTTGCGTGGGACCTGGACGATGCCCCGGATACGTTAAGCCGGACGTGGTAGCATTTGGCGGCTCCAGAAAAGAGCCGTTTTGGGTTCTCGACGCCAGTAACTCGGGGCATGCCCGTGCTACCACTGGCACCAGTTTCGCCTCACCCAATGCCCTTAGGTTGGGAGTTTCAGCAAGAGCGCACTTCGGAACCGTGCTTAGTCCACTTGCAGTAAAGGCCCTTCTAGTACACCGGGCTCACGATCGAGGACTCCGCCGCGAGGAAGTAGGCTGGGGGAACGTTCCTTCTAATGTTGAGGACCTCGTGGTATGCGGTGAAGGAGATGTGCATATTCTCTATCAGGATACTCTCAAACCCAAGAAGTGGATGCGAGTGCCCATCCCTGTGCCAGAAGATCTGGTCGGATATGTCAGTATATCCGCCACCATCTGCTACGCGACAATGACGGATCCTCAGGATCCCATCAATTACACACGCAGTGGTATTGAGGTTGCTTTTCGGCCTCACGATCAGAAAAGGAGAGATAATCGGCAACAGCATGCTGACGGATCAAGCTTCTTTGGAAAGCGGGTTTTTGGCTCCACCGAGCAAGAGTTACGAGCCGAGGCACACAAGTGGGAGACAGTACTTCACTACTGCAAGAGAATGAGGTCTTCTAGTATCAGCAACCCTGTCTTCGATGTTCACTACTTGCCCCGAATTGCAGGAAGGGACGTAGCGGATGCGGGTAAGATTCCCTATGCCCTTGTTGTCACCGTCAAGGCTCCGAGGACGCAAGATGTTTACAACAAGACGTTAATCCGTTATCCTGTCCTTCAACAGTTGAGGCCTGTAATTGAAATACCGATTCGCATCTAAGGTTCGAGTCAGTGCGACACAGCATATCGCATTCTGAATGTATTACGTATGCCCGCGTTTCCTCTAAGGAACAAGAGCGGGAGGGGTATTCAATCGATGCTCAGCTGAAGCTGCTGCGAGAGTACGCCGCGACACATGGCTTCGAGGTTGTCAGAAAATTCCAGGAAGCGGAATCAGCTAAGAACGCGGGTCGGGCTAGATTCAATGAGATGCTTCGGTATCTCGAAGCGAATCCGAGTGTAAAGCACGTCCTTTGCGAGAAAACCGATAGACTGTCCCGCAACTTCAAAGACATAGCTACTCTCGATACACTCATGAATGAACATGGGCTTGTCATTCACCTTGTCAAAGAGAACGCGCAACTCAGTAAGGACTCTCGCTCGCATGAGAAGTTCATGTTCGGGATCAAAGCTCTCATTGCCAAAAACTACATCGACAATCTCAGTGAAGAGGTCAAGAAGGGCATGCGAGAGAAAGCCAACCAGGGCGAATATCCAGGAGGCACCATCCCCTACGGTTATCTGAGAGATCCAGATTCTGGTAGTATTGTCAGAGATCCTGCACGAGTTCATCATATTGTCGAGTTGTTCGAACTCTATGCTGGAAACAAGATGTCGCTTCGAGCCTTGGCCGCTTATGCCCGTTCGCGCTCTCTCACGACGCCAAGAAGCGGCAGGCCTATCACAATGTGTCAGGTAGAGCGGATCCTCAAGAATCCGTTCTACTATGGCGAATTCCGCTGGGCAGGTGAGATCTACCAAGGCGGTCATGAACCGCTAATAGGCCGATCACTTTTCGAAGAGACGCAGAGGGCATTCAGACGGCACAACAAGCCACAATTGAATCGCAAGGAGTTTGCCTTTGGTAACCTCATGGTGTGTGCTCACTGCGGCTGCAAGATCACTGCTGAAATCAAGAAAGGTAAGTACGTCTATTATCATTGCACAGGCATGCGAGGCGGCTGCGATCTCGTGTACGTGAGGGAGGTTGACATAGTCGATCAGTTCTCCACGATGAACGCTCCCCTCGTCCTCACTCAGAGACAAGCCGACCGTATTATGACTCGCCTCTCAAAACGCCATGCTTCAGCGGCATCAAGAATCCTGGCAGAACAAAGACGGATCCAGGTCCGCCTGTCTCAGCTGGACACGTGGTCCGAGAAGGCGTACCTGGACAAGCTCGAAGGATCCATTTCAGAGGACCACTGGAAGCGACTATCAGTGACGTGGGACGCTGAAAGAATTCAGCTACAAGCCCGACTGGACAACCTGGGCAGTGAAAGACCCGATGTGTTGTTCACGGCGGAGAGAATCTTGGAACTCGCGCAAAAGATTCCTGCACTTTGGGATACGCAGAATCCGTTCGAAAAGCGAAAACTGGTCGATTTGCTATATTCGAACTGCCAGTTGGACGGCGCAAGTCTAAGTGCCACATACAGAAAACCCTTCAGTTTCATCGCTGAAGGGGCTCAATCTCAACAAAAGCGGAGAGGCAGGGATTCGAACCCTGGGTACCCGAAGGTACACTGGTTTTCGAGACCAGCGCTTTCAACCGCTCAGCCACCTCTCCGAGACGATAATTCTGTCGCGCCCGTCAACCGAGAAACCCAGGGGAAGCCTGAGTGCCCCACCGTTTACGGTGGGCTTTTCGCGTCGGGCGGCTGCAATCTAACAAAACGTCGGCTCTTGTAAAGATATTATTGGGCGAAACAATAGCGGCAGCATCGCAGGGATGCTGCGCTACTGATGCGCAACCTCATTTATCGCTGGCGTTTCGGTCGGCACTATTTATATTGCCCGACATGACCGAGGACGTATTTGCCAGAATCGAACGGGGTGAGTTCTTCTTGATCGCGGGACCGTGTGTGATCGAATCGGAGTCGCTCTGTCTGCAAGTTGCCGAGGCAGTAGCCGAGTTGGCCGAGCGGCATAACCTGCCGTACATCTTCAAGAGTTCCTACACCAAAGCCAACCGCACCTCGGCCGACTCTCCGACCGGGCCTGGTTTGGAGGCAGGACTGCGCATTTTGGAGAAGGTCAAGACGGAAACCGGCCTGCCGGTACTGACCGATGTTCACGAGACGGCTGAAGTCTCAGCGGTCGCCGAAGTAGCCAACGTCTTGCAGATTCCGGCCTTTCTCTGTCGGCAGACAGCACTGATACAGGCTGCGGCACAAACCGGACGTTGGGTCAATATCAAGAAGGGTCAGTTCATGGCGCCAGAGGACATGGCCAACGCAGTGACCAAGGCAAACACTACCAAAGTCATGCTGACCGAGCGCGGAACGACGTTTGGCTACCACGATTTGGTTGTCGATTTTCGTTCGCTACTGATAATGAAAGAGACCGGCTGTCCGGTTGTGTTCGATGCGACCCATTCGCTGCAACTACCCGGCGGCGGGGCAGGAGTGTCGAGCGGTCGACCGGAGTTCGTTATTCCGATGGCGAAGGCGGCTGTGGCTATCGGTGTCGACGGTCTGTTTGTCGAGACGCATCCGAAACCTGCTGAAGCGCTCTCCGACGCCGGTGTCATGCTGCCGCTTGATGAGATGGCTGCCCTGTTGAACTCGATCATGCAAATCAGACAGGCGGCGAAGTGAGAACGTTATGAACCATCTTTCACGAGATCAGTTTGTAAAGCGCTTGAAAAGCATCAAGCTGCTGGCGCTAGATGTCGACGGGGTGCTGACTGACGACAGTATCTACTTCGGTCCGGACGGTTTCGAACTCAAACGGTTCAATATCTCCGACGGGTTTTTCATGGCGCTGGCGATGCGGTCCGGCCTGGAGTTGACGATTGTGTCGGGACGCTATTCGGCTGCAACCGACACTCGCATGAAAGACCTCGGCGTCAAGCATGTTCTGCAAGGCAAGAAGGATAAGATACTCCAGATCCAACCTCTCCTTGAGGAACTCGACATTGATTTCTCCGAGATAGCTTTTGTCGGCAACGAACTTCTGGATATCGGCCTGGCCCGACGATCCGGTTTGTCGATTGCCGTCGCCGACGCTACGCCCGAACTGATCGAGGTGGTCGATTATGTCACCGAAAAGAGTGGTGGCTGCGGGGCGGTGCGGGAAATGATCGAAGCATACTTCGAAGCTGTAGGTAAGAACCCTCTGGACTTGATCCCATGACCGAGTTGAGAAAATACGCGCAGGAAGTAATCAGATCCGAGGCGGCCGCGGTGGAAGCTCTGGCCGAGCGACTGGACGAAAGTTTCGAACGAGCGGTAGACGCCATCCTCGAGTGCAAAGGCCGCGTGATTGTAGCCGGCATGGGCAAGTCGGGGTTGATCGGCAAGAAGATTGCGGCGACGTTCAACTCCACCGGGATTGCATCGTTTTTCCTGCATCCGGCCGAGGCGCTTCACGGCGATCTAGGACTTATGCGCAGCGATGACATCCTCCTGTTAGTATCCAAGTCCGGACGCATGGGTGAAAGTGCAATGTTGGTCTCAGCGGCCCGTCGCCTGGGTGTAGCGATGATTCTGCTGGGCGGCAGTATGACCAGTGAACTGGCCAACCGCGCCGATATCATTCTGGATTGCTCGGTGGATCGTGAGGCCTGTCCGAACAATCTGGTGCCGACGTCTTCCTCGACGGCGGCCCTGGTGATGGGTGATGCTTTGGCGCTGGCTTTGTTGAAGGCACGCCGGTTTGGCCCGGATGACTTCGCCGACTTGCACCCGGGTGGTTTCTTGGGTCAACGTTTGCTGGTGCGCGTTTCGGAGTTGCACCATACCGGCGAGGCGCTGCCGTTGATCGAGCCACAGGCGTCTATGAAAGAGATGATTCTCAAGATGACCTCCTGCCGACTCGGTTGTGTCTTGATGAAGGACAAGCATGGCTGTCCCGCAGGTATCTTCACCGACGGCGACCTGCGTCGCGTGGTCGAAAAACAGGCCGACTTCTTTAGCCTGACGGCATCCGAGGTCATGCAGACAACTCCCAAGACTATCGCAGCCGACGCCCTGCTCGACGCGGCGCTGGCAATTATGGAAAATCATGCGATCACGCAGTTGGCGACGGTTGATGAATCCGGTCGACTGATCGGAATCATCCATCTGCATGATATCCTAAAATCCAAACTGGTCTGACTATGAGGCTGGGCAAACGGCTCAAACATGGCGCGACCTACTTCCTGGTCCGCGCGTTGACAGGGCTGTTCAATCGCCTGCCACGGCGCTTTGCATTGTTTTTGGGTGCTATGGCCGGACTGGCAGCCTGGCGGCTGTTGCCGAAAGACCGCCACAGGATTGCCCGGCACTTGTCATTGGTCTACGGTGATACCCTCACTGCCGAGGAGTTAACAAGTATTGGCTGCCGGTTCTTTATCAATTCCGGTAAGAACGTCGTCGATTTGCTGCGCTGCCGAGAGCATTACCATAGCGAGATTGCACCGCTCATCTCTGTCGACGGTCTCGAACATTTTGACAAGGCGTACAAGCGGGGTAATGGCGTTATCGGAATCAGCGGGCATATCGGCAACTTCGAACTGCTGGGAGTCTATTTTACATCGTTAGGTTACCGGGCCGCCGCTATCGGTCGCGAAATGTACGACCGGCGACTGGACGAATTGCTGGTGGCACAGCGTCAGGCTTTGGGTGTGACCAATATCGCGACCACCGCCTCACCGCTGCGTTTTATGAGGTGGCTGAAGGATGGCGGAGTGCTGGGAGTACTGATGGACTTCGACTCCATCAGCGTTCGCAGTGAGTTCGTGCCGGTCTTCGGGCGACCGGCCCTGACGCCGGTAGGTCAGACCATTCTCGGACTGAAGACGGGCGCCGCTTTTGTCCCGGTGGCCTGTGTGCGAACAGAGGACAATCGCTACCGCGTCATTGTGCGACCGGAGATCAAGATCAAACCCAGCGGTGAGTTCGATCGTGATGTCATAAATGTTACCGCCGCCTGCAGCAAAGAACTTGAGGAAATCATTGTCCAGTACCCAGACCAGTGGATCTGGCTGAAAAACCGCTGGCTGACTCCCCCATCGTACAGGACTTTCCCCGGAAATGGTTGAAGATTTCTGCTAATGTAGATTGAATCAAGGGGTTGGTGTTTTCAGGAAGTGGAACGACATGTCATGCCGGACTTGATCCGGCATCCAGTGGCAAGCCACCCATAAATGGGCCTCATGCGCTACGCGGTGATAAATCACTTTTTTGCGCTACGCGCGTCATTCTACCACTGTCATTCCTGTGAAAGCAGGAATCCAGGCTTGCAGGCATAGACTGGCGTTCGCCAGTATGACGGAAGTAGACAAGTATGACAAAAAAGAGGAAGATGGATTCCCGCCTGCGCGGGAATGACAGAGTGCGTGCGCGTTCACCCCGAAACGTTGTCGGCGCACGGGGACGTACGCCGACCACAAATACCAAATGTCGCTGTTCAACCCATAACTTCTTTGGGGAAAGTCCAATTCGTATATGACTTGACAAACGGCTGTATATTCCGAACTTACCCGCCGATATACGTATAAGAAAGCGAATGTAATGCGAACTGTACTGCTGACATATTTGATGTTCATCCTGGTGCTCGTGGCCGGGTGCACGACCGATGAGTCGTCGCAATCCGGACCAGGCAGTGATGCCGACAGCAGTCAACTGCTTGGCACCGAACTCAAGAAGGCTAAGATATTCCTGTACGAAGGCGGCCGCATTACCACCGAAATCCTCTCGGAGCGCATCGTTGAGTACGAGGTGCTGGACTCCGCTATGTCCTACGGCGTTCACGTCACCACCTACGATTCACTCGGCAAAGCCGTCGGCTGGGTGATAGCCGACTCAGCCATAGTGCGCGAGAAAACCGGACTGTTGGATCTGTTCGGCCATGTCATTCTGGTCAATCAGAAAGGAACCCGGCTCAAGACCGACTATCTCCACTGGAACTCGGAAACCGACCGGATGCACACGGAGTCATTTGTCGATATTCAGAGAGGTGAGGATTGGGTGACCGGCTGGGGACTCGAGGCCGACGGCAACCTCAACTGGTACCATATCAAGAGGGTGAAGGAAGTCCACGGCAACCTCTCGAACCTCGGCACCTTCGGCGAACCGTAAGCAACCTCGCTCATACTCAGCACCTCCTCGATGACTTCCCCCGGGCTATTCCGTACTGTCAGGCATCTGTGCCCGACAGCGTTGTCGGCAATCGCTGTCGAGTGTCAGGCAGGGACACCGGCAGCACCTGCAAGGGTGTGATGGCTTGGTTACCTACGGCTATTCTGCAGGATACTCTTCTGTCTGACTTTGCCGGCGATATCTTTGATCACTTTGAGGGGTCGTCCGGTGAACGGATCTTTGCCGGTATGATACATCACAGCCGACCAGGTCGACGGTAGTGGTGTGAACACCTGGACCTGCCGAGGGTTTAATTTCAGAACGCTGCCGACGAACTTCTTCAGCTTTTTCATGTCTTCATCGGAACAGCCGGGGTGCGCCGCGATCAGATAGTAGGTGAGAAACTGTTTCTTGCCGGCTTTTTTCGTGGCCTCGAGAAACATCCGACGGAACTCCACCAAAGACTGTTGGTCCGGCTTGCCCATCAGATTCAGCACCGCGTCTTCGGAATGTTCCGGCGCCAGTTTCATCTGACCGGAGACGTGATGCTGTACCACCTGTTGGAGATAGGCAGGGCCATGTTTCTTATCGGCCAGCACCATGTCGTGTCTAAGGCCGGACGCCACGAACACTTTTTTGACTCCTTCCAGTGCGCGCAGTTGCTTCAGCAGGTGAATCTGTGGACTATGGTCGACCTTCAAAGTGCGACAGATTTCGGGATGGAGGCACCGTTTGTCGGGGCACATCCCCTTGGTTAGCTTCTTCTTGCACTCGAACCCGTACATGTTGGCGGTGGGTCCGCCGACGTCACTGATGATGCCTTTGAAATCGGGATGACGAACCAGCCGCCCGGCCTCGCGCAGGATTGAAGCGATAGAACGCCACGTGACAGTCCAGCCCTGGTGAACAGTGATACCGCAAAAGTTGCACTCACCGTAGCAGCCGCGATGGGTGACCAGCGAAAACCTGATCGTCTCCAGCGCCTTCACCCTGCCGCGCTTACGATAGTAGGGGTGCTGCTCAAGCTTGTAGTCGAGTTCATGCACCCGGTCGAGTTCTTTCTGAGCCAGTGGTGGCGCTGGTGGGTTCTGAATCAGGTAGCGAGTGTCCTGCCTCTGCGCAAGAGTATCACCGGTGAGGTGATCGTTGTTCTGGTAGAAGGCGTGGAACATGTCGGTGAACGCTTGCTTGTCAGAGGCGACCTCATCGAATGACGGCAATTCAATGGAACCCTTCTTTACCTCGGCAGAGATGTAGCACAAACCCCTCAGGTCTTCGACCGACTTGCTGTCCCGGATTCGTTGCGCCAAATGAACGACACTCTGATCGGCCATGCCGTACAAGAGGTAGTCGGCCTTGGCGTCGAACAAGATAGATCGTCTGATCTTGTCCGAATGGGAGTCGTAGTGCGCCACCCGACGCAACGATGCTTCGACACCGCCAAGAACAATCGGACACGTGTTCTTGAAAAACTTGCGGATCAGGTTGCTGTAAACAATCGTTGCTCGGTCCGGTCGACGATTGTTGACACCACCGGGTGTGAAATCATCGGAGCGCCGTTTGCGACCGGTGGCCGTGTAATTGGCTACCATCGAATCAACCGAACCACCGGTAACACCCCAAAAGAGCCGAGGCTCACCCAGGCGAGTGATGTCGCGACTGTTCTGTACATTGGGTTGTGCGATGATACCGACACGAAACCCGGCGTCATGCAGCACTCGTCCGATCACCGCCACACCGATGAAGGGACTATCGATGTAACTGTCGCCGCTCACGAGGATGATATCGAGCGCGGTCCATCCGAGGGTGTCAAGTTCTGCTTTGGTGGTGGGGAGGAACATTGGGTCCAGACGGCTTGTCATTCGGTGTGCACAGTCCAGATGTTTGGTTCGATGTAGATGCCCCGGTCCGCTCCACAGTCGATGGACACAGGTGTCAGAGCACCGGGAACGATGTAAGAACCGCTCTCCGGAAAGCGCATTCCTGTCCACTTCTCCCACTCGGCTACCTGGCCGATAATGCACTGGCGCGTGGGCAAACTTTGACAATCTCACCACCCAGTCGAACATGCACGCGCAGCCAGGGATCGAACGGCAAACCTTCATCCGTTTGCCACTCGATGTATCGTGCCGCATCGGTCAGGGGATATAGATGTTTTGCCGATGGTCGCACCGGGGCGATCATGGTCGACAGGCTGCGCGACTGCCCGATCTCCTTCATGACCCGTACGGCTTCGGCCGACATGCGGGAGTTTTCCTCAAGCAACCCGGGTTGCTTGTCCGCAGTGACAACGCGGTAGGGATACTCAGCTATCATGCAGTACTTCTTCAATTACCGAGCTGCCCGGCTCGCCGCCGGTGGTCGTCCATGACTCGTGCAACCGCAGTCGTCCATCCGGTAGTTGTTTAGGGACGGAGAGACAGCGGCCACTCACGAACTCGCCGTCGATGTTCAGGTATTGCCACACCATGTCGAGTTTGTCATCGTCGAGCACATCCGCCACCAAGGTGCCGAAGCGAACCCGACCGCCTTCGAACGTTCCCCATACCGTGCGATTCCTCTGGTGATAGTGGAACAGCACCTCTTTCGTTAAGTCGCCGTCCTCGTAGTTGACGACCCCACAGAAGCGTCTGTCGTCATAGCTTAGCTCAAACATAATTCGATTGTCCCATCGGTTCGGCATCACAGCCCATGAGTTGTTAGTCCTTTGCCAGCAGCACGTTCACGGCCTTGACCATGATCTTGACCTTATCACCTTCTTTAATGCCGAGGTCTTCCAACGATTCGATAGTCATAACCGAGTTCATCTCGCCGCCGGCCACTTCGAGCCGCACCTGGCACATCACGCCGCCCTTCTTGATCTCAGTCACCTTGCCGGTCACTTGATTGCGCGCTCCAAACTTCATAATTGATCCTCTCGAAAGGATGTGTTTTGCATGAGGCAAGGAAGCCCCATTGGTTGCTCCAGTCAACGAAAAGCTGCCGCCCGATCAAGTCGGGTGTTTGGCGCCTGTGGACATACGCCGCCCACAACAATGGCACGAGGAGCGACGGGATAGTACCACATATCCTCTACATTAATGGTTGCAGTTCGTCTGCGGGTGCGCTTTATTTGTGATCACAAGTATGGAGAACCAATGATAGAAGCAACGAATTTGACCAAACTGTTCAAGGACAAGAAGCGCGGCGAAATCCGGGCGGTCGACAATATCTCATTCACCTGCCGACCGGGTGAGATATACGGCCTGCTGGGACCCAACGGCGCCGGAAAAACCACCACCCTGCGCATGCTCTCGACGGCCTTAAAGCCGACTTCCGGGTCGGCCGTCATATACGGTGTCGATGTCGTCAAAGAACCGCAGCGGGTACGCTCCCGGATCGGTTTCCTTTCCGGCAACACCGGTCTGTATGCGCGTCTATCGCCGCGCGAGATGGTGACCTATTTCGGAAAACTCTACGGCATGACGTCTGACGCGATCAAGGAACGGGCCGAGCGAATCTTCGGTATGCTCGACATGCATGATTTCGCCGATGGTCGCAACGAGAAACTCTCCAGCGGCATGAAACAGAAAGTATCTATCGCCCGCTCGGTGATTCACGATCCGCCCGCTATGGTTTTCGACGAACCTACTACGGGACTCGACGTGATCAGTTCGCGCACGATCGTAAACTTCATCCGACAGTGCCGCGATGAGGGAAAGACGGTGATCTTCTCGACGCACATTATGAGCGAGGCGATGCGTCTGTGCGACAAGGTGGGCATCATCCACAAGGGCAAAATGTACACCGAAGGCACGGTCCGGGAATTACTCGAGCAAACGGCAACCACCGACCTCGAGAGCGCCTTTATCAAGATCGTGGAGGAATAGTCGTGCAAATATCAAACGTAGTAACCATATTCAGAAAAGAACTCACCGACACGCTACGTGATCGCCGTACCCTGGTATTCATGCTGCTGGTACCAATCGTGGCAATCCCATTGTTG
>DAOVOW010000317.1 GCA_030629485.1 bacterium | reverse complement strand
TAGGAGGTTGTTGAAAAAGAGCTTCATCATGTCTGGAACCTGCCGGATTTGTCATGCCCGCGAAGGCGGGCATCCAGTAACTCACTGATTCAGATAGATTCCCGCCTGCGCGGGAATGACATGCAACACAAGGAAACCGCTTTTCCGTCTCTTGTCCCGAGTTTTTCAACAGTCTGCTAATATTATGAAGATCATAGATTACTTCTTTGCGTCACGACCCATGCTGCATCTGCCGTTATGGTCGGTCTATCTGGTCAGTCTTCATGGGCGCCACCAGCATAGCGGTGACGGTTTCGGTCTGCCGAATCTTGTCACGATGATATGCCTGAGTCTGCTGGCGGCCGGGGCGTTCTACGTCAATCAGATCTTCGATTATGAATCCGACGCCCTCAACGACAAACTCGGATTTCTGCAACGCGAACTGACCACAGCGCGGGGTTTTATGATCGGTTATCTCATCTTTTCACTTGTGGGAACCGCGATCGCCGGTTTGATATCGAGACTTATGCTGTTGATCTTCCTGCAGTATTTTGTTTTTGCCTGGTTCTATTCAGCTTCCCCACTACGCCTGAAAGACCGACCGCTGGCCGGGCTGATAGCTAACGCCTGGTGCTTCGGATTCCTGGTTCCGATCACAGTCGGGCCGTTTACTGGCCAATACGCTCTGGCCGCCGTCGACTGGGCTTCTTCGTTCTACTTCTTTTTCACCGTCGCCTCAGTCCATATCCTGACAACCCTTCCCGACCGCTCGGGTGACGACGCTACCGGCAAACGGACTATCGCTGTCGCCCTCGGTCCGACCACGGCGCGGATACTTGCACTGGTGTTGATGCTGGCGTCACTCTCAGTTGCCTGGACGGCGAATCTGGCGGGGTTGGTTTACCTGTCCCTCTTCGCGGCGATCTTGATTTTGATGGCGATATTGTTCGGCTCGTCGAAGTTGGATCTGTTTTCGGCCAAAGCTCCGCTCTTGATGCTCACCATTCTGGCTGGTTTTCAATTTCCGGGGTACCTGTTGTTTATTGTTGCTCTGCTGGTCGCCTGCCGGATATATTATCTACGGAGATTCGGTGTGATATATCCGAAACTGGCATGATGTGGATTAGACTTTTGACTATAGTGTTGATGACGATTACGATCGGTTGTCAACCAAATCCTCGTTTCCGAACCGGGGGAGAGGAGCGTCCGGTACGTGACGAACCGCAACAGCCGGCGCGACTCACCACCAACGATTCCTTGCGGTTGGGCGTGATCATGCAAAGCTATCTGGGCAAGCCGTACGTTGGGCAGTCCCTGTTTGAAACGGGTGTCGACTGTTCACACTTTGTTCTCAAGGTTTTCAAGAAGTTCGACGGTCGCGATCTGCCGCGCACCGTTGCCCGTCAGTATCGCATCGGCACACCGGCCCATCGCAGGCAGTTGCTCTATGGCGATCTGGTGTTTTTCCGCACCGATAGCAGGCCGGTGTCGCACGTGGGCATTTACACGGGGTATGGCGAGTTCATACATGCATCGACCTCGCGGGGCGTTATCATCAGCAAGCTCAAAGACAAATACTGGTCGGAACGGTATGTCGGTGCCTGTCGCATCCTGGAGTATCCAGCCCGAGACTCGAAATGAGGCCCGCCACCCCTGAGCTGCAACTGAAGCTCAAGAACCTGCCGACATCGCCCGGAGTGTACATGTTCACCAACGCTCAGGGCAAAATCATCTACATCGGCAAAGCCAAGAACCTTCGCAATCGCATGCGGACCTATTTTCAGTCGGCTCGCAATCTCGATCCCAAGACGCGGCGCATGGTCTCCCGGGCCGTCGATTTCGATCTGATGCTGACCGACACCGAGATCGAGGCGCTGATCCTCGAGGCTAACCTGATCCGCGAGCACAAACCGCGTTACAACATCGACCTCAAGGACGACAAACATTTCCCCTATATCAAAATCACCACCAACGAACCGTTCCCGCGCGTGCTCATCGTCAGACGACTCGAAAAAGACGGCGCGACCTACTTCGGGCCGTACACCAACAGCAAGGCGATGCGCCGCACGGTGGCGCTTTTGACCCGACTATTCACCATCCGCACCTGCAACTATGTCATCCCGCACCCAACCGGCAAGAAACAGAAAATCTGCCTCGACTATCAGGTGAAACGCTGTCTCGGACCGTGCGAGGGTCTGCAGAGCCAAGAAGACTATGCGGAGTCTGTCAACTCGGTCATCATGGTTCTTTCGGGTAAGTCGCAGACGCTGATTGAACGTTTGCATGAGAAGATGCAGGCTGCCTCTGAGGCGATGGAGTTCGAGGAAGCGGCGCGCTGTCGGGATCAGATTGAGGCGATCAAGGCGCTGATGTTCAAGCAGAAGGTCGATGTCGGTCAGAAAATAGATCGTGACATTATCGCCCTGGCCCGCGAGGATCGTGACGCCGTGGCGGTGGTGATGCAGATCAGGGAGGGGGTGCTGATCGGGCGGCAGGATTTTCAACTGTTGGCCGATGTCGATGACGGCGATGAGTTGGCCCTTGAGACGTTCGTGCAGCAGTACTACAACAAGCAGCCGAACCTGCCCCAGGAGATCCATCTGCCGTACGACCCGTCCAACGTGAAACTGTTGAAGGCGTGGCTGAAAAAACTGAAAAGGTCCGTGGTCGGAGTTCACTCACCGAAAAAAGGGGAGAAGCTCAAACTGCTGGACCTGGCATCGGCCAATGCGCGGCTGCTGCTGGATGAACTGTTGATCCAGAAGAAAAAGCAGTCCGAGCGCACCAGTAAAATGGTCACCGCTCTCAAGGACGAACTGAAACTGTCCCACTCGCCGCGACGGATCGTATGTTTCGACATCTCCAACACGGGGGAGACTGATGCGGTCGGGTCATGCGTCTATTTTGAGAACGCCAAGCCGAAAAAGTCCGGGTATCGGCATTTCAAGATCAAAGGCGCTAAAGCGCAGAACGATTACCGGATGATGCGTGAGGTGATCGGGCGTTATTTCCATCGCATCAAGAAGGAGAGGCAAGCCTCTCCTGACTTGGTGGTAGTGGACGGAGGTAAAGGCCAGTTGTCCTCGGCTTTGGCGGAACTGAAGTCACTCGGCTTCGATGACCAGCCTGTGATCGGATTGGCGAAACGTCTGGAGGAAGTGTTCGTGCCCGGCGTCTCTGATGCCATCGTAATGAACCGCAGTTCCCCGGCTCTGATGCTGCTCAAACAAGTGCGCGACGAGGCGCACCGCTTTGCTATCACCTACAACCGCAAGGTCCGCACGAAACGTACGATCAAGAGCGCGCTGGACGACATCCCCGGCATCGGCCCATCCAAACGCACCGCGCTGCTGAAGCACTTCGGCTCCCTCAAACGCATCAAATCCGCCACCATCGAAGAATTGATGGAGGTGAAGGGGATCAGTAGGGGGCTGGCACGCGCGCTATTGCTGAAATTTGGATAATCCTGAGAAGTGCGGCATCCGTATTAGCAGGTTGTTGAAAAACGCCGCAATCGTCATTGCGAGGAGTCCCGCGCCGCGCGGGACGATACGGCAATCTCATACCACAGGTCTTCCAACAAATTGAGATTGCCACACC
>DAOVOW010000175.1 GCA_030629485.1 bacterium | reverse complement strand
GCGGGCGAACCGAAGACCGTCCGGCCCGGCTCGACAGACTTGGACACCCCCGACTGGGCCCCCACGCGTGCCCCGTCCCCGATCTGTATATGACCGACCACCCCAACTTGTCCGGCCAGAATGACGCCGTCGCCAAGCTTGGTCGAGCCGGAGATACCTACCTGCCCTACGATAATACAATGCGCCCCGGTCTCGACATTATGGGCAATCTGCACCAGATTGTCTATCTTGGTTCCCCTGCCGACCCGAGTTGGTCCCAGGGCGCCACGGTCAATCGAGCAGTTGGACCCGATTTCGACATCATCCTCTATCTCGACCCACCCCACCTGCTTGATTTTCTTCAGCCCGGACTCCGTCTCGGCAAAACCAAACCCGTCCGAGCCGATTACAGTCGAAGAGTGAATAATGACGTTATTGCCGATACGTGAACCATCCATGATGCGCACGCCGGGATAGATCAGGCAGTTGTCGCCGATGACAACATCCCGGCCGACAAAAACCGACGACACCAGTTGAGTGCCGCTGCCGACAACCGCGCCGGCACAGAGGTGACACAGTGGACCAACCCCAGCGGTGGGAGACACCTGCGCCGTATCCTCGACCACTGTGGTCGCATGAACGCCGGTATCTGTGAGTGCCTTGTCGGGGTAGAGCAGATCGAGCACGTGGGCAAAGGTCAGGTAAGGATTCTCATGGCGCAGCGCGGCGCAGCGTTGACATGGGCTGTCCGGGTCGAGCACTACCGCCGAAGCATCCGTAGTCTCCAGATGCTTCAGATACTTCTTGTTGGCAACAAAGGTGATATCGCCCTCGGACGCAGATTCAATCGGCGCCGCACCCGTGATGGTAACGTCGGGATCACCGTCCAGCTTAGCCGAGGTAAGACGGGCGATCTCTCCCAGAGTCAGAGCGACCTTATCAGTCGATTTCTTCAAGACGCTTCAAAACCTCGTCGGTAACGTCGTAGGAGTCCTTTATGTAGGCAATGCTCTGAAGGGTGAAGATGACATCGTAGTTGCCCTCGATAGCAACTTCCTCAATGGCCTGCTGGATATTCTCCAGAATCGGCTGCAAGAGTTGCGACTGTTTGCGTTCGGCCGTACCGCCGGGACCGAACACCGTGCGAGTGTAGGCGTCCAGCGCTTCTCTCTTGGCATTGATTGCTGCCTCGCGTTCGCGTTTCTTCTCCTCAGAAAGAATCAGCTTCTGCTTCTCATACTCCTCTGTGAGTTCCTGGAGTTCCTGCTGCATGGTGACTGCTTCGTCCTCCCAGGCTTTGGACTCCGTTTCCCATTCTTCCTGGGCGCGTTGCCAACCCTTGTATTCCTGCTGTAATCGATCCTCCTTGACAAACCCAATTTTCGTTCCCTGCGCCGAAACCGCCGGCGCCAGGCAAAATGCGACCACAAGAACAGCCACCAGGGCCGTTAGCAAATGACTGATTCTGAACATACCTGTCTCCTGTATACTTTGATTTGTTGTCATCTGAAAGTAGAGCCATACTGGAAATGTGGTTTCCAGCCGCGCCCTTCACCCTGGAAGTCATCCAAAGCGTACCCGAAATCAAACCCCAGCGTCCCCAAACCGGGCACGGTGATCCTGAATCCTAACCCCACCCCGCGATACAGGCCGGTAATCGGCTTGATATCGCGACGGTGCAACCAGGAGTTGCCGGCATCGAAGAAAATGAGACCGTAGATCTGCTGCTGCACCAATGGGATTTGGATTTCCATATTAGCCACGATCATGTATTTGCCGCGTACCCGCGTTCGGAAACTGGTAAAACTGGTGTCATCGGGTGGATCGATACCGAGGATGGCAGTCGGGTCATTGTAGAAGAAGGACGTATCCGACTGCGTCACCAGCGAGTCCGGAGTCAGATCACCGCCGTCGTAACCGCGTACGATACCGTCGAAATCCGTCCCGCCGGGAGTGAAGCGATCGGTGAGCAGGATGTGATCATCACCGGAGGGGGATGTGACCACCCCGTACTCGACCTTCGTGGCCAGCGACAAACCCCAAAACAGCGGGAAGAACTTGGCCACCTCGAGCGAATGTTTCTGGTAGTGCCAGAAACCACCGAGAAGACCGCCGGTGTTTTCGAAGGTGTAAGAAATTCTCGAACCGGAAGTGGCAAACTGCGGCATGTCGCGTGAGTCGCGCGTGATATTCACCGCCAGGCGCGACGCCGAGCGCCACTCTTCGTTGTACGCGGTCACGGCTCCGGGATACGGGCCGTAGTACTCCTGCTTCAACAGAACATCCTGAATGGGGCTACGGTAGAAATATGATGCCTTGTACGAGTTGCGAGCCTCGAAGGCTTCATCAAAGTCAAAGAAACGGTTGCGCTCGAGCAGGTACGAAGTATAGATACGAAAGTAGTTGTCCGGCCAGCGCAGACGTCGTCCGACCCGGATCGAACCACCCCGGCGACCCTCAGTGTAATCATCGAACCAGCGGCGATTAACCGTGAAGATGCTGGCGCCAAAAAGCGTTGGTCGACCAAACATCCAGGGTTCCGTAAACGACATCGAAAACGAGTTGCGGCGGCGGCCGAACTCGATATTGAGTGAGACATTCTGACCGTTGCCGCGAAAATTCGGTATGCCCAACCCCACATTGCCGACCAGCTTGTCCTGACTATTGTATCCGGCGCCGGCCATGATCTCGCCGGTACGTTTCTCGGTGATATCGAACTCGATATCGACATCGCCGTTGGGCAAAGCCAACGGTGTGGGGATTACTTTCTCAAAGAAATTCAACGCCATGACATCGCGAATCGACCGGATCAACATAGACTGATTGAACACCTCGCCGGGGTAAACCTTGATCTCGCGGCGAATGACGTGTTCTTTGGTCTTGTAGTTGCCGACTATCTTGATCATGTTGATATGCGACGGCAACCCCTCGGCGATGTCGTACATGACGTCAACAACGGAATCTTCCCGGGTCGTGCGCAAATCAGCCAGGCGCATGTGAAGATGTCCGATCTCGTAGTAGATGGTATACAACTCTTCGATTGACCTGTCGTACTTCTCAAGATCGAAAACCTGGCCCTCCTTGAACTTCATCCTCCGTTTCAACAAGGGTGTCTTCAGGACCTCGTTCCCCTTGAAATCAACTTGTCCGAAGTAATAGCGCGGCCCCTCGTACACTTCAAGGAAGATCGTCATACGGTTGCGCGAGGTGTCGATAGCGATGGAGTCGGATACCAGGTAGGCATCGATGAAACCCTTCTTGTAGTATTCATCGATGATCTTGGTCATATCCTCTTCGTACTTGTCCTGAGCAAAGTCGGAGGTTCTCAGGAAACCGCGGCTGCGGTTGCGCATTTTCTTGATGATGTCTTTCGCTTTGACCCGGACGTTGCCGGTCAGGACAACTTTCTCCACCTTGACCTTGGACTTCTCATCCACTTTGTAGGTCAACGAAGCTTCGGTGGAGTCTTCGTTGTATTTCAACTCGTGCGTGATCTCGGCCTGGAAGTATCCCCTCTCGGCGTACAGTTCGGCAATCTGGTTTTTCTTGTCCCTAATGAGATAGGGCGAGATATAGCCGCCGACGCCGATACCAATCAGTTCCTCCTTGAGGTCCTTGGTCTTGACCTTCTTGTTCCCCTCGAATTCGATGCCGGTCAGTTTGGGAAGTTCCTTGACAACGATATACAGTTTCAGCCCGCCGGTGACCGGTTCAGCGTCGACGCGAACGTCGGAGAAGATACCCAAGCCATACAAACGGCGAATAGTCTCACTGACCTCGGAGGCGATCAGCGTTTCCCCTTTCTCAAGCGATGAGACCCCCAGGATGAGCGACTTGCTGGCGGCACGATTGCCGACTACCTCGATGTCGACCACCGTGTACTGTTGGGCTGCTGTCGACCCGGCCAGGATCGACAGGGTCACCACCAGAAGCAGAGCTGTCCGTGCTCTCGCCTTCAAGAATACCTCTATTGGTTACGCCGAGGGTGCGACGATCTTGTTGATCTTGATCTCGCTGTAGTCCTGGCGATGGCCCTGGGTGCGGCGGTACTTGGTGCGTTTCTTGTACTTGTAAACGATCACCTTGTCGGCTTTACCGTGACCGACAACCTCGGCTTCGATCTTGGCATTCTCAACGAACGGTTGCCCCACCTGCGAGTTGTCGCCGTCGGATATCAGCATCACTTCATCGATATCGAACTTCGCGCCATCGTCGATTTTCATGAGCGGCACCTGGACGGTGACGCCTTCTTCGGCCGTGTATTGAAAGCCGCCAATCTGAAATACGGCGTACATCAATCCTCCAATAGTAGAAGTTGTTAACCAGCTTCAATTTAAGCCATGCAAAGTAACACAAAAGCGCAGCAAGTCAAGGCTAAACTGCCTCGGTTGTAATTTGCTGTTCAGCCTTTTCCAAAGCCTTAAACTATCGAAGGTTGGCTGGGTTCCATTGAGGAGTTTACTGAAAACAGAATCTGATTGAGTAGTTCTGAGTTGCCCAGCCAAGAAAGTAATGTTCAACCAAAGGTTTACAGGAGGGGGACGATAATATCAATAGTGAACAAACAAGGAGCCCAAGGAGCACCTCAGAAAGGCACAGAGATTGGCATGGAGCTTCGGGACATGACAAAGATGGATATGATTTGGGTCGCGGTGGCAAGCATGATCCACCCCATAACAGGTCCGTCGAAAACAGTTAGTCGCAGCGAAATCGTAGCGCTGGTATCAAAGCTCTTTGATGCCACGATTAGGCCTATAATGATTGAGAAACACCTTGTCAACTGGGAAGACCGACAAGCAAACAAGGCTTACCCGAGAAGCGGAGGAAGCCGGAAACGCTACCTCTTCAAGACGGCCGATGGTCACACGCCATCCCGTAATGGACAATTCCGTTTGTATAAGGCAGCCGACGGCACTCGCGACGGGTGGGAAAAGGATGGTCCCACTTACCCTGTTCGTGAAGCGGTTGCGGACGATTACTGCCATTTGGTTGACTGGTATAAAACTCGCTATTTCGAGACTCTCTAACTCTCACGTGCCGACCGGTACCCCACCCAGACCGCCGGCGTCGGGTGGGATAGTTCATCTTCGCACTTGGGGATCCCACCTGTCGCTACGCTTTAGGTGGGGTACCAAAGAAAGAGCGCCTGCCCCTTCGCCTCCGCTCAGACTGACGGGTGGTCGCTCAGGATGAGGTTCTGCGGACCTAGGTGACCGGAGGAGCGCGCAGCGCGAAGAAACAGGCGAGCCTGTTTGTCATTGCTGTGGT
>DAOVOW010000353.1 GCA_030629485.1 bacterium | reverse complement strand
GCAGGTGCGATCGATGGCTGCGAGTTCAATCCCGTGTGATGATGCACGAGACAGCCTGCGTCGCTGGCAAGACACATGCGCATCGTGGCACCGCGATCAGGGCGCCATAGCATGGCAGTTTGGCCAATCTCCGAAAGAACTGGCCGACGCCGTTAATGAGGCCCTGGAGTATAGTCCCAACGACGCTCAACTGCACTTCATCTCTGGCATTGCCGGCATTGAGAAAGGTGTCATGGACACCGTTGACCTCAAGCGAGCGATCGAGTTGGTAACAAACGGCCAAGGCAGCCTCCGCTTCAGCGGATTCCTGCATTATGCCCGAGGGGACGCTGATTCAGCAGTCCGGTGTTTCGAAAAATGCATTATCGCCGACGGCAATGACTACGAAGCTCACTACGGAATGGGACTGGCAATGATTGCTCAGGCCAGAGACCAGACGGCGGAACTCTACTTTCCGGTAGGCATGACCTACTACGACAGCGCCGTCAACTGCCTGGAGTCGGCTTTCGAAATGCTCAAGCGACAGCCACCCTGGTCCGGTATGCCTCCCGCTGAACTAGAGCGGTCGAGGTTTGCACGTCAGCTCCAAACCGCCAAATCGGAGAGGGACACCGAAAGGGCAAGGTCAGACATCGTCTCTCGCAACAACTCACTTTCCACGTTTGGCCATCAGACAAGCGAAGATGATCTCAAGGACATCCTGGATAACCTCAGATCGCTGGATGCTGAGGTTAGAGTTCGGCCAATGCAGAAGAGGGACAGTCTGGTCCTGTCCCGAATACGCCTCAGCATGGGTAGGGCTCATTGGTTCCTCGGCAGCACCAGCGATGCGCGGGTTCTCTTTGAGCAAGCGGTTGGCCTGGATTCAAACTGTGCTACGGGCTGGGTATGCCTTGGCAATTCCGCCAGGTTGGAGGAGGAATTCGACTCGTGTATCAGCAACGTGAAGAAGGCGCTTGAACTTGGGGAGACAGATAGCATCGCTTACTACATCCTTGCCAGTTGCTGCTACAGAAACAGAGACTATGCAGAGGCCGAGAAGCACATCAGGGAGGCGGGAACAAGTCCGGAAGCTAAGGAACTGCAAGGCCAAATCATGAAGGCGTTAAGGGACGAAAGTGACTCTAGCCGATGACTCGCCGGTTCCAATACCCGACCTTCGGGCGACCGGGCGGAATCGTGAAGGCGGCCGAGTCGGCTGTTGTCTGTGGATCAAGCCGGATGTGGTGTTGAGGCCGGCGAGATGCATCTGAGTCCTGAACGGTTTGGGGAGCTAGACCAGGCTGAAATCTAACCTAAAAGCTCTGGGTATTGAATAGTCAACCCCGCATTTTCATCAAGCGACAAGAGATCGAATGACCCCGTTAAGTTCATCGGCTACAGTAGGCTCTAGCCAGGCCAGAAAAGTTCCAAGGCTGTCAGAAACACCCCGCTTTTTGTCGGGGGAGAGGGTTTGATGCCGATCGCTTCGAAGGCCGGGTGAGGCCGGAGATTGAACGGGCGGTAGTTGCGTTGGCCATCGACCAGCCGGCCTTCGGTCAGGTTCGGGTGAGCAACGAGTTTAAGAAACGGGAGTTGTTTATTTCCCCGGCCGGGGTTCGATCTGTGTGGCTGCGATATGATTTAGAGACTATGAAGAAGCGTCTGAAGGCGCTGGAGGCGAAGATGGCTCAGGAGAACCTGATCCTGACCGAGTCGCAACTGGCGGCCTCGGAGAAGGCCAAAGAGCAACAAGAAGCGCACGGTGAGATATATTGTAGTGATGTACAATTGATGGGGGGATCGAACAGGCACAGCCTGGCTGATACCCATACTCGCGTTGTGGCACAAAGACTTACACCGTATTGTGACCAGATCGCGACCACTTTTTTGGCTTTACACCCCCGTCATCTCTGAAAGCGCGCACTATCAAGCGTCGTTTTTGGTCATATGTATGTAGTGGATCGGGCGCAATGGTCCAAATTCGGTTCGCCGGCGTTATCTCTTCGCCGTCTAAGCAGCATGGTTTTGTACCGGCGGCATGTCGCAATCATTGCTCGAGCCTCTGTGGGCTCATGACGTACCCGCGCTTATACCGCCGTTGACGAAACGCGAGAGACAGGCTTGCCTGCTACAAGAGTTCGATCCGGTTACGGTGGCGCGTGATTCCCTTGGTGGCGTGGCGGGTGTCGAAGACCGCCTTGCTATGATCGACTATGAACTGGTAGTCATACTGGCTGTGGTCGGTCAGGATCACGGTCAGATCGGCTTTCTTCAGGAGTTCAGCAGTCAGCTTGCGCGATTTGTGCTTGGTCTTGTTCCAGTCGATCTCGGCCACAAACGGATCGTTGAACAGAATCTTCGCACCCTTGTCCTCAAGCAGCTTGATAACATCCAACGCCGGTGACTCACGGGTATCTTTGATGTCACGCTTGTAGGTGACGCCCAAGACGCAGATAGTTGATTTGTTTATGGACCGTGCGAATTCGCGATTGAGCATTTCGGAGATACGGTTGACGACATATACCGGCATCTGGCTGTTGATCTCGCCGGCCAGCTCGATAAAGCGGGCGTAGTAATTGAGCGATTTCAGTTTCCACGACAAATAGTGCGGGTCGATCGGGATACAATGCCCCCCCAGGCCGGGACCGGGATAGAACGGCATGAATCCAAACGGTTTGGTGGCGGCGGCGTCGATAATCTCCCAGACATCGACACCCAGCCGGTCGCACATAACAGCCACCTCGTTGACCAGACCGATATTGACCGAGCGGAAAGTGTTCTCGAGCAGCTTAACCATCTCAGCCGCCTGGGTTGAGGAAACGGCATGGATATCCGGGATCGTTTGCTCATAAAAGACCTTCGCCGCCTGGGTGCAGGCCGGGGTGATACCGCCGACCACGCGCGGCGTGTTCTTGGTGGTATAGACAGGGTTTCCGGGGTCCACCCGCTCAGGCGAGAAAGCCAGGAAAAAATCCACCCCCGCCTTCATGCCGCTTTCTTCCAACAGCGGCAAAATCAGATCCTCAGTAGTGCCGGGATAAGTCGTCGACTCCAACACCACCAGCGTTCCTTTGGATATGTGCTTCTTGACCCCATCCATGGCCGCAAGAATATAGCTGACATCCGGGTCCTTGGTCTTGGAGAGCGGTGTCGGGACACAGATCGAGATCGTATCCATCTTCGACAACTTCTTAGCCTCATCGGTGGCCCGGAAATAGCCGGAGGAGACCATCTCCTTGACCAGACTGTCGGGGACGTCATCGATATCGGATTTGCCGGCGTTGAGCCGCTTGATTAACGGCTTGGAAACATCG
>DAOVOW010000058.1 GCA_030629485.1 bacterium | reverse complement strand
GACCTCCCTGTTGAGCAGCGTAAGCTGGTAGGGGCCGAGGCCAATAATTGTCGCGTCCAACTGGAGCAGGATTTCGATGCGGCCGAGAGACGATTCTCCGAGAAATCTGAAGCGCCGCTGATCGATCCGACCCTGCCCGGCACCGCCCAGCGGGTAGGCGCGATGCACCTGACCAGCCAGGTCATTGAGGAGATGTGCAGCATATTTTACGGTATGGGGTTTGAGATTGCCCGCGGACCGGATATTGAAACTGACTATTACAACTTCGGCGCCCTGAACTTCCCGCCCGATCATCCCGCTCGCGACATGCAAGACACTTTCTTCGTCGAGGGCGATCGCCTGCTGCGCACGCACACCACGCCGGTACAGATTCGCGAACTGGAGAAACAGAAGCCGCCGATCAAGATTATCACACCCGGCAAGTGCTTCCGCAACGAGGCGATCAGTTCCCGTGCCCACGTTGCCTTTCACCAGGTTGACGGCTTTCTGATCGATGAAGGTGTCACCATGGCCGACCTCAAGGGTGTCCTGGTGGCGTTCTGCAACGCGTTCTTTGGTGAGGGGCTCAAACTCAAGTTTCGGCCGTCGTACTTTCCATTCACGGAACCTTCGGCGGAGGTCGATATCCAGTGCTTCCTCTGCGGTGGTGAAGGCTGTGCCGTATGCAAGCAAACCGGTTGGCTGGAGATTCTCGGTTGTGGCATGATCGATCCGGCCGTGCTCGAGATCACCGGCCACGATCCTGAAAAATATACCGGGTATGCCTTTGGTATCGGCGTCGAACGTCCCGCTATGCTGAAGTATCGCATCGACGACATCCGACTTTTCTTTAACAACGATTTGCGTTTCTTAAGGCAGTTTGTGTAGCCATGAAAGTCTCATACAATTGGCTCAAAGAACTCACCGGACTTGACTGGTCCCCCGACGAAATGGGTGATCGCCTGACTCTGTCCGGCACCTCATGTGAATACATCGAGTCGACCGCCCGGTACATGGAAAATGTCGTGGTCGGACAGGTAGTCGAACTCAGCGCTATTGAGGGGGCCGACAAAATCAGGAAAGCGGTTGTTGATGACGGAGCCGAGCGCGTCGATGTCGTTTGTGGCGCCCCCAATGTTGCCGTCGGGCAGAAAATCGCCTTTGCCCGCATCGGCGCTCGGTTGGTCGATGATTTCGTCATCAAGAAGGTAAAGATCCGCGGGATCGAGTCGTCCGGTATGATTTGCTCGGAACGCGAGTTGAGTATATCGGACGACCACTCCGGTATTATAGTGCTCGATGACGACGCCCCGATCGGCACGCCTCTGGTCAAGCACCTGGACTACGATGACTTCATGCTTACTTTTGAGCTCACTCCCAACCGTCCGGACTCGATGTCGGCAATCGGAATCGCCCGCGACCTAGCGGCGCTGGCCTCAATCAAGCTGCGCCGTCCCAAGTTCGATCTGACCGAAGTAGCGACCCCTGCTTCTGATTCAATCACTGTATCTATTGATGACCCCGATGCCTGCCCGCGCTACGCCGCTCGTATTATCAAGAACGTCAAAATCGCACCGTCACCCTGGTGGGTGCGCAGACGGTTGCTCGCCTGCGGGGTGCGACCGATTTCCAACGTCGTCGACATCACCAACCTGGTTATGCTTGAGTGCGGGCATCCCCTACATGCATTTGATCTTGACCGCTTCGGCTCAGATGAAGTGGTCGTTCGTCCTGCCCACGACCGAGAGAAGTTTTCTACGCTGGACGGACAGGAACACATCCTGGATGAACAGGTCTTGTTGATCACTGACGGTAAATCCGGAGTCGCAGCCGGCGGCGTTATGGGTGGTCTCAATTCGGAAGTCGAGAACGACACCACTAATATCCTTCTGGAAGCGGCCTACTTCAATCCCAGCGTTATTCGCAAGAGCCGCAAGAAGCTCGATATTGTGACCGAATCATCAGCACGTTTTGAAAAAGGGACCGATCCCAACGGCATCGAGTACGCCATCAACCGAGCGGCGCAATTCATGCACGAATTGTGTGGGGGAGAGGTGCAAGCAGGCATCGTCGATTGCTATCCGAAGCTCATTGAGCCGGGCACGATCAAACTTCGTCCCGCGCGCTGCAACGCCGTCCTCGGCAGCAATTACTCGACCGAACGCATGAAGCAGATACTGACGGATCTTGAACTGCATGTGTCCGGCGACGATCCACTTGTGGTCACGGTACCGACTTTCCGGCCTGACCTGGAACGCGAAATCGACTTGATTGAAGAGGTTGTTCGCATCGAAGGCTTCGACAGCATCGAAGACTCGGTCACTAACATCGGCCCGCTTTTCTCACGCATTCTGCCTGAGGATCAATTTGCCCGTGAAGCGCGGTGGGTTTTGACCGCTTGCGGATTCGATGAGATGCTGGACCACGGGCTCTGCTCGAGTCGGGTAGCTTCGTTATTCCATCCCGATCTTCCACAGGTGCGAATACTGAATCCGGTCTCCGAAGAACTGGATATTATGCGCAACTCGCTGGTGCCGTCGGCGCTAGCGGCCGTATCGCACAACCTGGCCCACCGGGTGCTCGACCTGCGATTGTTCGAACTGGGCAAGGTTTACTTTGCGGGCGATGACGACGCTGATTGGCAGGAGCCGGATCGCTTAGCTCTGGCCGTATCAGGTAACACAGCACAAGGCTGGCGTGACTCGGCGCGACCGTTTGACTTCCATGACCTCACTGGCGCTCTACAGAGATTGGTTGAGCACTTTCGCTGGCCCGACTTCGATTTCGTTCCTGACAAAGTCTTATTCCTTGATGACAGAATCTCATTTAGGATCAAATCTGAGGGGCGGGCTGTTGGTTGGGCCGGTCTCATTGTGTCCGACAAGGCACGCACTCTGGGGGTGAAGCAACCGGTACTGGTAGCAGAGATTGATCTGGATGGGTTGATTGACACTCGCAAGGATCGCATCCAGTTCGAGCCGTTGGCCGTCTATCCGGCGGCACCGCGCGATCTGGCCATCCTGGTCGATGAGGCGGTACCGGCCGGGGATATCATTGAATGTGTGCGTAAAGCCGCCGGCAAGTTGGCCGAGTCGGTTGATATCTTCGATCTCTACGCGGGTAAGCAGATTGAAAAGGGCAAGAAATCCATCGCTCTGTCCATCAACTACCGGTCGCGATCCGGTAGCCTGTCGACTGAGCAAGTAGAAGAAACACAACGACGTGTTGTAGGTAATGTAAAGAAACAGTTTAACGCTGAGATTAGGGATAAGTGACAGTGAGTGATACACTGGATCAGATCGCTCAAAAGGTTGACCAACTCTTGGTGGTGGTCAAGAACCTGAAATCAGAAAACGCATCGCTCAAAGCCGAGAATCGACAACTCAAAACTGAGATGTCCGGACTGGACCAGCAACAGAAGAGCCAGTCGCTGAAGGCGGCAGATCAGTCCGAGGCGGTGCGGACCAAATTGCAATCAGTTCTTAATCGGCTGGACGAACTGGAAAAACTCGCTGGTTAAGTTTTATCTTGACGGCACCTGTCTGTTTGGGTAAATTATTATCAATAGGTAGGATAGTAATTACGACCGGATTAGGTGAATATCGGGTTGACGATGTCTGATACGCGTGCTGAGAACAAAGTGGTAGTGAATATATTCGGGGAGGATTACCCTATCACCGGGGTAACTGATCCATCTTACATTTCCAGGGTGGCGGATTATGTGGATACCAGAATGAAGGAAGCGGCCGGCGACAAACGTATTCGCAGTCGTGACCGCATCGCAATTCTGGCTGCCATGTCGCTGGCGTCGGAACTAATGGAAGCCAACGAACGGCTGGCCGGCGCCGAGGATCACTTCAACTCTCAAGCAGGCGGTATTCTGACCCGTCTCGAACACGAACTTTCCTGACGGCCCTGTTTGTCAGGTCTGACCCGGACGGTTCGCTGCGTCCGTCACGTACTTACTAATCCCAACTGTTTATAAATAGATAATGCGTCCGGCTGCTCCGGTCGGGCGGGAGGATGTAATGTACGATGTTGTGATCTTCGTTGCCATCGCGGTTATTGTCGCGGCGGTTTCATACTTTGTGGCTCGCTCCATGGCTCGACGCTCGGTCGAACGAGATCTGAGGGACTCCAAAGCTGAAGCCGAACGAATAATCATCGAGTCGGAAAGCGAAGCTAAGATAAAGCGTCGCGAGGCTGCCCTCGAAGCCAAAGAAGAGTGGCTCAAACGCAAAGGGGAGTTCGAACGGGAAGCTGAAGTCAGACGCCGGGAGTTGGAGGCGGCCGATAAAGAACTCCAGGAGGGCCAGGCTGGACTCTCCAAAAAGGTCTCTGTCCTCGACCAACGCGATCGGGACCTGCTGAGTCGGGAAAAGGGGATCCATACCCGTGAGAAGGGCATCAGTCTGCGCGAGGCTGAACTGGAGAGTATCATAAGCACTCAGAATGAGAAACTTCAGACGATCGCTCAGATGACACCGGAAGAGGCCAAGAAGCTGCTCATGGACAATATGTTTAATGCTGCCAAGGTCGCCGCCGCCGCTCATATCAAAGAGATCAAGGATCAAGCCGAACGTGAGGCCGACAAAGAAGCCAAGGAGATTATTCTGTCGGCTATTTATCGCTGTGCCGCCGACCACACCGTTGAATCAACCGTATCGGTGGTCAGTCTGCCCAATGACGAGATGAAAGGACGGATCATCGGACGCGAGGGTCGTAATATTCGATCTTTCGAAACTGCTACCGGCATTGATGTGATCGTCGATGATACTCCCGAAGCCGTTATCCTGTCGGGGCACGATCCGGTTCGCCGCGAAATCGGTCGCATGTCGCTGGAAAAACTTATCAGCGATGGTCGCATCCACCCTACTCGTATCGAAGAAGTAGTGCAGAAATCGGAAAAGGAGATGGAGGTAATCATTCGTGAAGCCGGCGAGCAGGCCTGCTTTGAGTTGGGCGTGCATGGACTTAACCCGGACATTATGCATCAGATGGGAAAGCTCAGATTCCGAACTTCATATGGGCAAAACGTTCTGGTCCACGTCAAAGAAGTAGCCATGCTTTGTGGATTGATGGCGGCGGAACTGGAGTTAGATGCCGTTCTTGCCAAACGTTGCGGCTTACTACATGATATCGGCAAAGCGATTGACCGCGAAACCGAAGGTACCCACACCCAAATCGGCGCGGATTTTTTGCGACGGTATAACGAGAATGATATCGTCGTCAACGCCGTCGAGGCGCACCATGGCGATGTACCTCCTCTGAGTCCTTATCCGATCCTGGTGCAGGCTGCCGATGCCATCTCCGGGGCGCGACCGGGCGCTCGTCGCGAGCCTCTTGAAGCTTACATTAAGCGACTTCGCCAATTGGAGGAACTGGCCGACAGTTTTATGGGTGTGTCCAAGGCGTACGCTATTCAGGCCGGGCGCGAAGTGCGGGTGATCGTGGAGCATGAGACACTGGATGATTTGGCCAGCAGCATACTGGCCGGTGATATTGCGACCAAAATCGAAAGCGAAATGCAGTATCCGGGCCAGATCAAGGTTACTGTTATCAGAGAAAGGCGCTCCACTGAATACGCGAAATAACTGGTTTTTTGCAGCCGTAGAGTTGCCAGCAGGGTGGAGTTTTATTAAACTCCACCCTTAGTTGTTGCCGCCGCTCAGCAAATGGTGGAAGCGAGCGGTTTGGGAAGGGATTTATTCCACCTTAGAAAGCTTGTTGAATGTCTCTTTTTACCATCCTCTATGTGGCCGACGTCTGTGGGAAGGCCGGACGACAGGCCTGTGCACACATGATCAAACCGCTCAGGGAGAAATACAAGGTCGATTACGTGGTGGCTAATGTCGAGAATGCCGCCGGTGGTTTTGGGATTACTCCTGAGATGTCGATCAAGGCTTTCACTTACGGTATTGACCTCCAGACCTCAGGCAATCATATCTGGGATAGGGTTGCCATCCTCGAATACTTTGAACGACAGCCGAAACTTCTGCGTCCAGCCAACTACCCGTATGGCTGTCCCGGTCGCGGCTCCCATATCGATACCGTCAACGACGTAAAAGTGGGCGTCATCAACCTTCAGGGACGAACCTATATGAAGGAGATCGACTGCCCCTTTCAGGTCGGTCGCCGCGAAGTGGACTTCGTGGCCAAACAGACCAATGTGATTCTGGTCGATTTTCATGCCGAAGCCACCTCCGAGAAACAGGCCATGGGGTTCTATCTCAACGGCAAAGTCTCCGCTGTGATCGGCTCACATACTCACGTCCAGACGGTCGATAACCACATAACTCTGCGTGGCACTGCCTACATTACCGACGCCGGCATGACCGGCCCGCACGATTCGGTTATCGGCATGGAAAAAGGTCCGGCTTTGGGACGCTTTCTGACCGGGATGCCGAAACGATTCACTACGGCGTCCGACGATGTGAAGCTATCGGGCGTATTGGTCCGCATCAACCCTGAGACCGGTCGCGCTGAGGAGTTTGAACGGCTCCGGGTCGACTTCGATTTGGAGAAATTCACACCGGACCAACTCCTCCAGGACCCGTAAACTATTAGTTTATCTATGACGGCTCAGCTTATTGATGGTAAGGAAGTTGCCAGGACGGTGCATAAGGCGCTGAAGCAGCGCATCGCCGCTTTGGCCGAGCGCGGTATCCAACCCGGATTGGCTGCCGTGTTGGTTGGTGATGATCCGGCTTCGGCAACCTATGTCAACTCCAAAGCGAAAGCCTGCGAGAAACTCCGTTTTTATTCTCAGGTGATCACAAGACCGAGTGAGACAACTCAGCAGGAACTGTTGAAGATCGTGGCCGAGTTGAACAACAACCCCAAGATTCACGGCATTCTGGTACAATCACCGTTGCCGAAGCAGATAGACGAACTTGCCATTACTCTGGCTATCAACCCGGACAAGGATGTCGATGGATTTCATCCGCACAACGTCGGCCTGATGTTGGTCGGACGCCCCCGACTGCTGCCCTGCACTCCGTTCGGAATCATAAAGTTGATGGAGCATTATGAGATCGATCCGGCCGGAAAAGAAGTGGTGGTGGTGGGACGTTCCAACATAGTGGGGAAGCCGGTGGCCGCGATGCTCATGCAGAAAGGACCGATGGCCAATGCCACTGTGACCGTAGCGCATTCACGATCGGTCGATCTGCCCGATATTACCCGGCGGGCGGACATTCTTATTGCCGCGGTGGGACGACCGGGAACTATTACGCCCGATATGATCAAGCCGGGGGCGGTGGTGATCGACGTTGGTGTCAACAGGGTGGAAGCTCCCGAGACCGACAAAGGGTACCGGCTGGTGGGAGATGTTGACTTCGCCGGCTGTGCCGAAAAGGCGTCCTGGATCACCCCGGTACCGGGTGGTGTCGGGCGGATGACCATCGCCATGTTGATGGTCAACACCGTTACCGCCGCTGAGTTGATCACATCCTAGTGGTCGGTGCACTAACTCTCGGTGATGACGATCAGACCCGGCTAATCTCACGACAGCGCCCAACCTGCCTGGTTTTCCGGAACTCTCTATGACAAAATATCCTCAAAGACACCTGCGGAATGGTTGCGTTTTGCCAAAAAGCGGCTATATTAGCTGCATCGTGAGCTTCCGGCGGGCTGGCGCGAGTGTCTCTTGGCAATGGTCGGAACAGAGGTGACACGCAACCCAGAGTCGTGCGGATTACTACTGATCGGTAAGAAGGATTGTCCAACGGTGGCTTGGTTTCATAAAACATCAGGAAGTGGATCTTCGCGCCTCGGTGCCTACGGCTGGAAAGTCCTAATCTGTGCGATTGCCACTGCCATGCTACTTGGCTCATCTCACCTCATGGCCCAAGAAGCTGGGGACAGTCTGAACCTGCCTGCCTTAGGGGCACGGGCGCTGGGTATGGGCGGTACATCGGTGGCCTCAACTGGCAATCTTTCGACTGCTGCCAGCAATCCGGCCCTGCTTACATACATGACACCACGGCATTTAGCTCTGGATTACCGATACCTGTCGGCTCGGGTGCAGGGTCTGTCGATATACGCGGTCAACGAATATGCTCGACGGGCGTTGATGTATGGTATCGGACTCGAGGGGATACGCGCCGACCGACGAAGCTGGCCCGGTTCTCAGTCGACCAGTCGCAATCGGACGTTTCAGCCAACCCTGGGTGTTGCCCGCCTGATGTCCGAGCGAGTGGCGGTCGGTGCTTCTCTTAAACCATCGTGGTGGAAACTTTATCGTCAGGATGACTTCACCGTCGAAATGGACCTGGGCCTTGCTTATCCCACCCGTTGGCGCGATATCGATATCGTAGTGGGCGCGGTTGCGCGCGATATCCTGGGGGCGGAAGTCTCTCGGCTGGGCAGTGATACCGCTCTGGATATTTCGGTACTGCTGGGTGTAGCCGGACGCTACTACACCACAGACAGCCTGTGGGAAGCAACTCTGGCCGCCGAGTTGGAAGCCGTCGAACGGGACTACATTGATGACCCACAGGGGAGGTTTCGCCTTGGGGGTGAGTTGGCTAATTACAAGTATGACAATATCCGTCTGGCCGGACGGCTGGGGTATGACGGCGAACATGTGACTATCGGTCTCGGATTCGGCTGGCGCTTTGTCACTCTTGATTGGGCCAAAACAGCGTGGAAGAAATGGGGTTGCGGACAGGCTGTTTCCCTGTCGATCAATCCGCAGGAATTCTGGTCCTGGTTTGAGGGCAAGTTAGGTGCTCAGACCCCGACCATGAACTGGCGGGACTCACTCCCGATTTATCGGGGCGAAGAGTATGATCATTTCGACCGCTCGGCTCGGGATCAGTTCGACGCCGGGCAGTACGATACCTCCCGCATTCTTTTCCATAACGCTCATGTCTTTGCCGACAGTAGCCAACATATAGCTCGCGCCGACAGTGGGATCGTACAATCACGTCTCGCTCTGG
>DAOVOW010000226.1 GCA_030629485.1 bacterium | reverse complement strand
TAAGAAGACAGACAGCAGCAGCAGTGTTGCGGTTCTCATAGAAACTCCCTGTATGTAGAGCAGTCAATCATTCCATAGTTTCCTCATCAAAGTAATCCTCCCCCAGGACGGCATCAAGAATGGCGGCAGCCTCCCCGTGGAACTCTCGCGGCACCATGATTAAGTTGCCGTCATCTTCATCATTTGCCCTTGGTCGTGACGAGGCGCCTTCACTTCTGAACCAGCCGATCCGTGACGGCAGCACCATGGAGGGTATGTTCGATGAATCCAGTGATCCTTTGGCTACTTGTGTTTCCTCACGATCTATGACGCCACCGACCACCATCCAAGTGTCGTCCGGCGCCATGGCGGCGCCGCGACCGACGAGCGAATGTTCCACCAGCGGCACTTCGCAATCCGGGCAAACACCCATACCGCTCTGGAACACATATTTGCACTTGGGACAATAGGGCACTCAGTTTTCCTCCGGCTGCCACTTGTCGCCAATAGTCATGTCCAGGGTGTCTCGGGCTTCGTCAGCATAGTCGCGTGGAACCAGGATCTCAAACGTTCCCGGCTTTCCACCCGCGAAAATCGGATTGAACGACAATCCGATATTGCCGAAAAACCCGGATCTGGAAATCACCATGGCCGGGATGCCCTGCGATTTAAGCACCTCACGGGCCAGGTTGGCAAATGGTGGGTTCTGAATCGTGCCGAGAACAAGCCACTTGGCTTTCTCTTCATCAGTCAGTTCCCAGCCACAGACCGGGCAACTCACTTTGCCGTCCTCAAGTTCTGTTTTACATTCGGGACATAGCATGACTTTGGGCGAGCTTCTTCATGGCCTCAATCAGACAATCGATGTCGTGGGGCGTGCGTTTTTCCGTCGCGGCTACAATCAGGCAATCCTCAAGGCCGGGATACCATCGTCCGGCGTCGATACCCGGTAGAATATCCTGCTTGACCAAATCAAGGATAATCTCCTCGGCCGGCAGGGGCGTCCTGACCGCAAACTCTCGTACAAAAGGTCCCTCGAAATACGGTGCAAACCCATCGAGTTCGCATAACCGTCGAGCCGTCTCCTGTGCCTTCTCGGCTGACAGCAGGGCCACTTTCTTCAAACCGGTTCGACCCAGCAGGGTCATGTATACCGCGGCCGTAGTTGCGCACAGGGCCTCATTGGTGCAGATGTTAGAGGTGGCTTTTTCACGACGGATATGCTGCTCTCGCGTTTGCAGGGTGAGGACGAAACCGTCGCGGCCTTCGATATCTTTGGTTCTTGCGGCCACCCGTCCCGGCAGGGACCTGATGAGTTCCTTGCGAGCGGCGAAGAACCCAAGCAATGGACCTCCGAATGATACGGGTATGCCCAGAGGCTGACCCTCACCGACGACAATGTCCGCCCCACAGGCAGCGGGTGTCTTCAGGATCGCCTGGACGATCGGGTCAAGCACCATCACAAACTTACCGCCGGCGGCATGCACGACTCTCGCCGCGCTCTCGACATCCTCAAGCCGCCCGAAGAAATTTGGCTGAGCCAGGATGATACAGGCCGTCTGGTCATCGACCATTTCCGACAGAGATTGCTTATCGGTGACGCCGGCCTTCATTGGCGCCGTAACCAAGTGGGTATCTCTTCCCGACAGATAGGTCTGCAACACCTGACGGTAGAGCGGATTGACTGTCTCAGACACCACCACGCGGTTTCGTCGCGTCACTTTGCACGCCATCACCGCCGCCTCCGCCATGGCGCTGGCGCCGTCATACATAGAGGCGTTAGCCACATCCATTCCGGTGAGTCGGCAGATGTGCGACTGAAACTCGTAAGTCACCTGGAGGGTACCCTGAGATACTTCCGGCTGATATGGAGTGTAGGCGGTGACGAATTCGGGGCGATTGACAATGGCCGCGACGGCAGCCGGAATGAAATGATCGTAGACACCACCCCCTGCGAAACAGGCCAGCCCGGTCGAGTTGCTCTCGGCCAGTTCGCCCATCTGGGCAAGCAGTTCCAATTCTGATGTGGCAGAAATTCCCAGTGGTCGATCCAGTCGCAACGACGTGGGGATATCACTCAGCAGGTCTTCGATCTGATCGACGCCGATCCGATTCAGCATCGCCCGGCGATCATCATTACTGTTCGGTACGTATGGCATGTCGTGTCGGGGTGTGCTCCTATGCGATCAGTGGCGCCGAAGTGATGCGGCTCAACCGTTGATAATGCCTTCGTACCCCGCGCTGTCCAACAGTTGGTCCAACTCGGATATTTCGGAGCATTCGAGCTTGACCATCCAGCCGTCACCGTACGCGTCACGGTTGATAACCATCGGATCGTCTTCCAATGCAGCGTTGATCTCGACCACCTCGCCACTGAGAGGCGCAAACAGGTCCGAGACTGCCTTGACCGCCTCAATAGTGCCGAACGGTTTCGTTCTTTCGATCTTGTCGCCAACCTGAGGTAATTCGACAAAAACGATGTCACCCAGTTCCCCCTGGGCCCAATCGGTGATACCGACCGTGGCAGTATTACCGTCCAGTTTCACCCATTCGTGGTCCTTCGTGTATTTCAGTTCGGCCGGAATGTTCACACTATTCTCCATGTCAACTCTTGTCTTCGATGCCGGGTGTTATCGGTTCGGCCTCAGGCTCGGTCTCGATCACTTCCGTGGTCTCGGCCGGTCGCTGGAGCGTTAGTTTCGTGGTCGCTGGTTGCTTGTCGGCAAGCATGATCTTGTCGACAAAGTCGAGGTTATAATTACCGGCGACGAAATCCGGATGTTCGATCACGCGCTGGTGAAACGGAATCGTAGTCGGAACACCATCGACAATGAATTCTTTCAGCGCGTTTTTCATGCGGAGCAACGCCTGACGCCGGTCACGACCCTTGCAGATCAGCTTGGCGATCATCGAATCGTAAAACGGCGGGATGGTGTAGGTGGTATAGACCGCCCGATCGACCCGAACTCCGGGACCACCCGGAATGTGTAACCCGACGATTTTCCCCGGCGTCGGTCGGAAACTTTTCTCGACATCCTCGGCGTTGATGCGACATTCGATAACAGCCCATTTCGGGACCAACTCTTCTGGTCGATAAGTGACCTTCTCGCCCATAGCCACTCGTATCTGGTCTACCACCAGGTCGATCTCGTAAGCCTCTTCGGTTACCGGGTGCTCGACCTGGATGCGGGTGTTCATTTCCATGAAGTAGAAGTTGCGATCGTCGTCGACCAGGAACTCGATCGTTCCCACACCGCGGTAGTTCACCAACTTGGCGCCTCGCACTGCTGCCTCCCCCATTTCTTTGCGCAGTTCGGGAGTCATCAGGGGAGAGGGGGTTTCCTCGATCAGTTTCTGGTGACGTCGCTGAATCGAGCAGTCACGTTCGCCGAGGTAGTAATAGTTGCCGTGGGTATCGCCGATGATCTGAATTTCAATATGATGCGGGCCGAGGATCAGTCTTTCCAGATACAGATCGGGGTTGCCGAAAGAGTTGGCCGCCTCGGTTGACGCGATATGGAACCCACGCTCCAGTTCCGCCTCGTCGCGACACATCCGCATCCCTTTGCCGCCGCCGCCGGCCACTGCCTTGAGCATGACGGGGAAACCGATCTCGTGGGCTACCCGGGACGTCTCCCGAAATGTTCGGACGATACCATCGGAGCCGGGCGTAACCGGCACGCCGGCCTTTTTCATCAACTCTTTGGCCATCACCTTGTCGCCCATCTTGCGGATCTGCTCCGCCGTGGGGCCGATAAAGACAATCCCACAGGATTCGCAGATATCGGCAAAATCGGCGTTCTCGGCCAGGAAGCCGTAGCCGGGGTGAATAGCGCCGGCATTGGTAACCTCGGCCGCCGCGATTATTTGCCGGGTATCAAGATAGGACTCATTGGGCGGCGCTGGGCCGATACAGACGTCTTCATCGGCAAAACGGACGTGCAGGGCATCCCGGTCGGCTTCAGAGTAGACGGCCACCGTCGTCAATCCGAGTTCATGGCAGGCGCGGATTATCCGCAGGGCGATCTCGCCTCGATTGGCTATCAGTACTTTGTCAAACAAACTCAATTCACCTAACATTCAGGCTAAGTGGGCTCATCCCATTGCCACATAGTGTGTCAATATAGGCTAAACAGGACCCCGGAACAACACAAATAAGGCTGAGATGGGCGAACGGTGACCTCGGCCTGAGGACGCCCGCGGGCCACCAACTCCAGGCGTTGTGGTGGTCGAGTCTTCAGACTCGGCAGATTCGTAGGGTGGATCCGTCTTCGGACCCGCCTTTGTCATTCCCACACCCCTCTGTCATGCCGGACTTGATCCGGCATCCATTTTCTCTTGTTGTGTTGTTGGGCGACCACGCCCGACAACCGCGTCTGCTATTCGGTTGAACCTTCGACGATTGCTATTTCGTCCTCGGTCAGGTCGTAGAGGTCATAGACGAGGCGGTCGATTTGGAGATCGAGGGCGGTGCACTTGTTCTCGTAGTAGGTCTTGTCCCTGTCGGTTCGCGCCTTGGCCAACTGCTTCTTCGCTTCTAACATCGTCTCGACGTTTGCCACCATTTCGTCGTGGCGCTTCTTGTCGGCAGGGGCGGAGAAGTCGATGCGCGGGATTGGAAT
>DAOVOW010000238.1 GCA_030629485.1 bacterium | reverse complement strand
ACACCGTACCGACCGAACTCGCCGTATGCAGCATCGAAGGCGGGGGCCGACCATCTGGTCAGAGCTTATCATAAAACTTACGGATTGGATGTAGTCACTACCAACTGCTCCAACAACTATGGGCCGTATCAGTTTCCCGAGAAATTGATTCCCCTGATGATACGTAACGCCCGGGAAGGACTACCTCTCCCGGTGTACGGCGACGGGGAAAACGTCCGTGACTGGCTTTACGTCGAGGATCACTGCCGGGCTCTTGACTTGGTTTTTCACCGAGGCAGCGCGGGTGAGACCTACAACATCGGAGGACACAACGAGATTGCTAATATCGACCTGGTGACTCTCGTGTGCAACATTATGGACGAACTGTTGGGTGGCGGTCCGCGGCGAGATATGATAGAGCTTGTCGCCGATCGGCCCGGGCATGATCGGCGGTATGCGATCGACGCCTCTAAGATTGAAAAGGAACTTGGTTGGATACCGAGTGTGTCGTTTGAGGAGGGGATCAGGGCGACGGTCGGTTGGTATCTCGACAACGAGCAGTGGCTGGCCGAATGCGCCAGCGGGAAGTACCTGAAATACTATGACAAGATGTACAGCAATCGGTAAGGGTAATCTCTGATGGATCAAGGGTTGAACAAAGGAATAATTCTGGCCGGCGGCAGCGGGACGAGGCTCTTCCCGGCCACGCATGTAGTCTGCAAACAACTTCTGCCGGTGTACGACAAACCGATGATTTACTATCCGCTGTCGACGTTGATGTTATTCGGTATTACACAGATACTGCTGATCTCGACGCCTGAAGATACGCCGCGATTTGAGGCGCTGCTCGGTGACGGTAGAGCGTTGGGGTTGAATATAAGTTATCGCGTGCAAGAGCAGCCGAAGGGGATCGCTCAGGCCTTTCTGATCGGCGAGGAGTTTATCGGTGACGATCCGGTAGCGCTGATCCTGGGCGACAACATTTTTTACGGCGCCTACGACTTCCTGCGCGCCGCGAGTTCGTTTCGCGAGGGAGCGATGGTGTTCGGCTATTACGTCCGTGATCCCGAACGCTACGGTGTAGTCGAGTGGGACGCCGAAGGTCGGGTGGTTTCTATCGAAGAGAAGCCGAAGCAGCCGAAGTCTAACTACGCTGTTACCGGATTGTACCTGTACGATTCCGATGTGGTCGAGATCGCTCGGTCACTCAAACCATCAGCGCGCGGAGAGCTTGAAATCACCGACGTCAATCGCGCCTATCTCGCGCAGGGTCGTCTGAAAGTAGTGCGATTAGGACGAGGTATCGCCTGGCTGGACACCGGAACCTACGAAAGTATGCTGGACGCCGGCAACTTCATAGCCACCATCGAACGACGACAGGGTCTGAAGATTGCCTGCATCGAAGAGATCGCCTACCGCATGCGCTTTATCAACCGCAGCCAAGCGCAGGTTCTGCTGGACAACATGGTCGACAACGCCTATAAGGAGTATCTCGTCGCAGTCTTTAACGAGGTCGACAGTGGCTTGTGACTTTTTGGTCACCGGCTGCCGCGGGCGACTTGGTCGCGATCTGGTCGCATCATTTTCAGCGGATCATTCAGTTCGTGGGGTCGACCTGGAAGAATTCGACATTCGGGATCGTGAGCGTACCCTCGAAGTCATTCGAAAAGTTGGTCCAGGGATAGTCCTGCACGCAGCAGCATACACCGACGTGGATGGGTGCGAGGGAAACCGGGAATTGGCTATGGGTGCAAACGCGGACGGCGCCGAAAACGTAGCCCTGGCCTGTCGCGAAGTCGGAGCCCGAATGGTGTACTACTCGACCGATTATGTCTTCGATGGCGAAGCTGATCGTCCGTATACTGAAGGCGATCAAACCGATCCACAGACGGTATACGGGCAAAGCAAACTGGCCGGGGAGCGGGCGGTGAAAAACGTGCTGGACGATTATGTAATACTACGCATTGCCTGGCTCTACGGTCGACACGGACGGAACTTCGTCAAGACCGTGATCAAGCTCGGTTTTCAGCAGAGACATGACCTGCATGGAGGACGAGAGATTGCACCTCTCAAGGTAGTAGACGATCAGTTCGGCAATCCCTGCTGGACGATGGATATCGCCAGGCAGACCCGGACGGTTCTGTCCGGACAGCTTACCGGCCTGTTTCATGCTACCTCCGAGGGTGAGACCTCCTGGTATGGGTTCACGCAAGCGATCTTTGCAGCCCTGGATATAGACGTTGTGGTAGAAGCATGTACCAGCGACGAGTTCCCGCGACCGGCGCCACGTCCCAGGCGATCCACCATGACCAATCAACGTCTGAATGAGGCCGGGCTGAACGTAATGCCGGATTGGAAAACATCGCTTGAAACGTTCTTGCACGAGCATGGTAAGGAGTTGGTTCATGAACTGTGACATTGATGGCGTTGTCATACGCGAGATCAGTAAGCACCACGATGACCGCGGTTGGCTGGCTGAACTGTTCCGTCACGACGAGATCGATTCCGAATCATACCCGACCATGGCGTATGTTTCAGTCACCAAGCCGGGCGTCGCCCGGGGACCGCACGAACATGCTGAGCAGACCGATCTTTTCTGCTTCCTCGGACCATCCACCTTTCGTCTCTACCTGTGGGATAACCGCGAGTCGTCGCCTACTTTCGGAGCCAAGGCAGTCTTGGACCTCGGCGAAACCAAACATGCTCTGGTCATTGTGCCGCCCGGCGTGGTGCACGCCTATCGCAATATCGGAGATATAGACGGATTAGTCTTCAATGCGCCCAACCGACTCTATGCCGGCGAAGGCAAGCGCCAATCGGTCGACGAGATCCGTCACGAGGATGATCCCGAGTCTCCATTCCAACTTGATTGAAGCTCGCATCGCTCTTGCCCGCATCAGCCCCTCTGGAACCGTTTACCCACTGGGCGGGAATCTATTTACCAATTAGGCAATATTTCTCACCGTAGCGGATAGCGCAATAACTTGTCCTGCCGCCACTTAGCCCGCCCGGCACAAGTCTTGTTTATGACCGGAGCGTACGGGTGTCGGTGATCGCTTGCGGCGCCGACCGCAGTTGCTATAAATGAGAGCCGACGGCACGACGGCGGCTCCGCGAACAGGGACGAGGTGCTATGTTGACAGGGAAGTCAATACTCGTGACGGGTGGAACCGGTTCTTTCGGCAAAGAGCTTACGCGAACTGTTCTCACCCGTTACCCCGATATCCGAAGGCTGGTCATTTACTCCCGCGATGAACTGAAGCAGTTCGATATGAGCCAGCAGTTTCCGGAATCAAAATATCACCAAATGCGCTATTTCATCGGCGACGTGCGCGACAAGGAACGCTTATACAGGGCCTTGGAGGGCATCGACATCGTCGTGCACGCCGCCGCACTAAAGCAAGTACCGGCTGCGGAGTATAATCCGTTCGAAGCCGTCAAGACCAACGTCACCGGCGCGGCCAACGTGATCGATGGCTGCATCGACCGCAACGTCCAGAAAGTCGTGGCGCTGAGCACCGACAAGGCGGCGGCGCCGATCAACCTCTATGGTGCTACCAAGCTCTGCTCGGACAAGATGTTTGTTTCGGCCAACAACTTCAAAGGGGATCGCGATCTCAAGTTCTCGGTGGTGCGCTATGGCAACGTTATGGGTAGTCGGGGAAGTGTTATCCCGTTCTTCCTCAACAAGCGGTCCGAAGGTGTCATCCCCATCACCGACCCGCGCATGACGCGATTCAATATCACTTTGCAGGAAGCTGTAGAGTTGGTTCTGAACGCCCTCGCTCACATGTGGGGTGGCGAATTGTATGTTCCAAAAATCCCCAGCTATCGCATCACCGATCTGGCCGAAGCTATCGCCCCGGATTGTCGACAGGAGGTGGTCGGTATCCGTCCGGGCGAGAAGTTACACGAGGAAATGATAACAGAGACCGATGCGCTGGCCAGCCTGGAGTTCGAGGACCACTTCGTCATTCTGCCTTCAATGAGACTCTGGGATGTCTCAGGATATATGGAGACGTTCAATGGCCGACACTGTGATCAGGGTTTTGCCTATTCCAGCGGCACCAACTCAGAATGGCTCAGCGTCGAGCAATTGCGGCGGTTGATCAGGGAACACATCGATCCTAACTTTACTGCCGGTGATTCTCCTCCCAAACGCGAGGGCCGTCGAGCGATGTCGCTGAAGACGATCCGTGAGGACCTTCAGGCGGTCGCGGCGACCACAGTATGACGACCGTCACTTTACAACCACCCTTTTTGCCCTATGGGCGCCAGCATGTCGACGAGGAAGATATCCAGGCGGTGGTCGATGTCCTGCGCTCCGACTGGTGGACGCAGGGGCCGGCTGTGCCGGCCTTCGAACGAGAACTTGCTAACTACGTCGGTGCCGCTGAGGCGGTGGCCTGTGCCAATGGTACCGCGGCACTGCATTTGTCAATGTTGGCGTTAGGTATCGGACCCGGAGATGTGGTCGTCACCAGTGCCAACAGTTTTCTGTCTT
>DAOVOW010000044.1 GCA_030629485.1 bacterium | reverse complement strand
GCATCGGTTCCAGCTCGTGACCGGCGTCTGTCGAGCACTACAATTTATATCGACAATAGTCAACTTATCTGTATCCGGTCCTTCGGCCAAATCTCTCCATTGTGTCATTTCTCACCAACTCCGGATTTTGACAGAGCGGTCATCATCCGGCCACACTGGTCCAGAATGGAACGCAGCTTTAACTCGATCTGGTCGCGGCGAAATCCTCCCGAGGGGACATCATAAACCATCGTTTCCGTGTTGCGGGCCGCTGAAATTATACTCCCGATTTCCTGCAACACCAGGATTGTCCCGTTGACGAGACGAATGAAATCCGGCTCGAGTTGGTTGAGTTCCTCCGAACTGGATTTGGCCTTGGCCAGGTAGATGGCCAGATTCAGAGCGAGAATTTTGACTTCTTCGCTGAGTCCCTCGACCTGATCCACGAGGTTCAAGCGACTCTCACGGTTGGCATTTGTGTTCAACAGAGTCGATCAACTCCTTGATTTTCTTCTTTAGTGGTTCCAGATCGGACGATTTCATAACGTAAGCATCGGCCAACCAGGACTGGAAATCCTGTTTGTAAATGCTGTAGGCAGTATTCAGAATGACTGGAGTCTCAGGACTGGCCTTCCGCAGATGCGTGAGCGCCTCGATTCCGGACATGTCGGGCATATCGATATCGAGGATAATCACAGCGAACTGTCTCTCGGAAACAGCCGCGAGGGCAGTCCGTCCGGAATCAACCACCGTCACCTGGTACCCTTCCCCGGCCAGTTCCGTTTGGTACAAGACTCGGATGCCGTCGTCGTCATCAACCACCAGTATGTGTGGGCTCACTAGGTTGCTCCTTTATGAGTGGGAGTTCGATATACAGAGAGGGCAGGTTGTCATCGCCGCAGGCAATACCGAAATTCCCGCCGTGGTATCTTATGGTTTCACCGGCCACCAGGATGGTCAATCGCTGTGATGATCTGTTTTGCGTGATAATACGCTCGAGCGTCCGTCGAACTTGCTCGCGTTCATGATCGGGACGTCGGATTTTTATCAGCATCAAAGCCTGGCCGTCTCTCAATTCGGTACGCACCTCGGCTTCACCCGGTGGGGTCAGTTCCTCGGCCACCAGTTTCAAAAACTGGTACACGGCGTGCGACAGTTGATCACTGTTGCCGAAAACTGTGAGAGGTTCACTCGCCTGTGATAGAAACATAGGCAGTTCTCTCCGCGCCAACCGGCTTTTTAGCAGGTCCAGACTTCGTCTAACCAGTCCCGAGAAATCGATGGGATGGTTTTCGCCTTTGCTGGCCCGCGAAAAGTCCAGAACTTGGTCGAGAACGGTTTCAGCCCGCCGTATTTCGCTGGAGATAATGTTCAAGTACTCCCGGTTTTCGTCGGGTAGCGTGGACTTGAGCATCAGATTGGCAAAACCGCCTATGACGGTCAATGGGTTGCGCAGTTCGTGTGCTATGGCTGACGTCAGTTCTCCGATCACCGACATTTTCTCGAATTTGATAATCTGATCCTGTGATTCGGCCAACAGTTGATTGGTGCGTTCCAGTTCCCGACTACGTTCCAACTGGTTATCGTAGAGGCGCGCTCTTTCCATGGCCACAGCCGCCTGATTGGCCAGGACTTGCAGCAACTGCACGGCCTCATCGGAGATCGGCCGACCGGTAATCTGGTTGTCGGCCGCCAGCAGACCCATTAGATTCCCTTTGCTGACCATTGGCACTAAGGCCAGTTTGTCGGTGTTCAATTGCTGTGCGAACGCGGATGTCAGGTTGTCGGTGTCATCCGAAATCGCCAGATTCAACCACGAGCTGTCATGACAAGCGCGACCGATAGCCGATTCGTCATCGAGCCTGACTCTGAAGTCGGTGATCAGGTCGGTTATGGCGTCGAGTCTTTCGCCGGTGTCACTTTGGTTGCTGTCCAGCAGTTCCTCAAGTGAGAGGCGCATGGCGTCGAGATCCTTCCAGATGTTGCCGGCCTCTTCGGCCGAGACGGGACCGAGGGCCATGTGGCCGATCAGCTCGTTCGTGCCCTGCTGGTAAAGGAACAAGAAAGCGCGGTTGAATCCAAGACCCTGAGCGGCGGTGGCGCCGGTGAGAATCACTTTCAATATCTGGACAAGTTCACTCGATGATGACAGCGCAGCCGCGACATCGGTAAGGATTTGCAGTTCCTGACGCAGGAATTTGGTGTCGTCGCTGAACTGGTGGCGCTGACGTACGTCGTGCAATAGAGCAATAACGCAGGAGTCGTTGTTCATACTACAAAACGGCAGACAGCTAAGATCAATAAGCATATGCCGTCCGTGTTGGTTGGAGCAGTGCAAGCCGTGTCGCACTGACCGGGAACTGCCCTGACGGACTTCCTCGACAGCGGAACTCAGACTGGAACCGAAGACGCCGGCCATTTGAACCAGGTGCGGTCGCTCATCCGAATCTGCATTGTCGAGGGCCACCATATCGATGGCGGACTGGTTGCTGTAGGTGAGGCGTTCATCCTGATCAAATGCCAGCAGACCGATACCGAGTTGGTCGAGTCCCTCGGACAGATACTCAAGGTCAACGGGAACGCTTGTTTCATGGGTAGTAGCAGGCATGGTAGTCACTGAGTTCATAGTTTGATGGTTACGTCTTCCTGGTTCTTGTCGCTTTGTTTTATGAGCGACGGGACTTGCAGTAGTCGTTTGTTGATCGCGCTGATCTTTACGGCGGCGCTTTCGATACGTTGCAGGCGGTCCCGGCTTTGGTCACTGGCGGCTACTTTTTCCATTATCAGGCATTGCACATTGCCGATGATCACCGACAGTGAGTTGTTCACCTCGTGACTGATACTGACCAGCATGTCTTGGGCCTCGGCGAGGTTTTGTACTTGCCGGGCTATGCCGGGTGACAATCTCTGGGTTGTCTCGAGTTTGGACAGCGTCTCATACAAAGCCGTAAGCTTGCTACGATATTGACATCGTTCCACCGCCCAGACCAATTGACCACCCAGTATTCCGACCAAGCCGACAGCATCTTCCGGCGGCGGTTCATCGGTCACAAAGGCCAGGTTCAACAGACCATTCAGGCGTTCCCGTATTTTCATGGGTGTGGTCAAGACGTAAGCTCGACCGCCAGCCGATCCGAAGAGACGTCCGGAAACGGTTGTCAATGAAGCTGGCGACTCGGGCAGCCTCTCCCATGATTCCGGGTTGGTCGGATCGGTTACCAACTCGATCGGCAACTCGACCTGATTCAGCAGACTGGCGGCGGGGTAGAGCTTCCTGTTCTTGCCATGAACCAACCAGACAGTGGCGGCGTCAAAACCGATCAATCGCCTCAGCGCGCCAAGTACCGCCGTGAGGTTGTCTTCGGTGGTCGTATCGAGGCTTTCCGTGATGCGCTTGATGGCAAGTATCCTGTCCAACAACTGACTGTCACTGCCGGAGTTCTTGAACAGTCGTCCGATCTCATTCACCGTCATCACCTCGCTCAATAAAACCGATGGACTCAAGCAACTGGTCGCATAGACTGTTTTCCAATTGGTCAAAGAAGACCTGTTTGCCCGGCGCTGTCATGTGCAGATCGGGGTCATTGATGTCGTCGTCGGGCGATGCCTGGAAGATCCTTCGGGCTTCCTGCTCGCGTCGAAACGGCCAAGCCACCAGCAACTTTCCTCGGGTTAGGTCAATCAGACGAAACTCGCCCGCGATGACCCCCATCGTAACGTACTTATGGAAAAACAAGGGCACCTGCCATGTCTTGCGTCGTTCCAACCGTTCGTGGTGAACGTCGACTAACATCAGGTACTGTCCGCCGACTTCGAGACCCCAGTTGACCAGGCTGTCCAGATTGTAGCAATCAGCCGGAAACTTCGGCAGCGCGTCATCGGCTTCATCGACCCTGATCACTTGCAGGCCTGAGTCGCGGCTCATGCGGATAGTAAGCTTTTCGTCAATACCAACCGTCGACCAGGCCGCCTCAGGTGGAATGACCTTAAGCACGATTGTCGGACCGGCCGCAGCGCTTCGAGTCAGCAGGAAGGCCGAGGATATCAGGAGTATGGTGGTCGCAAGCTTCATAGGTCGCCCGGATTACTCTTGGGGTTGCTTCTGACGAAGGTAGCGACTCAGGAGTTGCTGTACTGTCTTGTTGAAGTGGTTGAGTTCCTTTGACAACAACTCCATTTCGGCTTGAGAAAGTTTGTCGGCCAGATCATCGCGTTTTACAAACTGAATCCCGACAAGATGAAAGTCTTCATCCTGGTCGCACCGTTTGACCAGACCGAGTACACCATCCAACGGCTCAACCTTCTCCATGATGATACGCATAGCCACGATATCCCCCTCGTTGAGGGGCTGATCCAACTCGGCCAATATGCCGCCTGCGGAGATATTGAGAATGGTGCCGTCGATGGGATAGGCATCGCCCTCAGGAGAGAAGTTGCCGAAAATATCCTTGACCTTGCGGAAGTGGATCGGTGAGGAGATGGTGAGACGGACAAACCGGCGTTGGTTCTCACTGCTTATCTTGAGTGGTTTGAGCGCTCGGACGTTGCCCTGATCGATATCGACATCCGATATAAACCTCGTTCGCGATTGGTGATTCATCTGAAATACCTCTCATCCCTGTTATGATTGTTTTGTTGCGTCCATGCTGATATGTGACCGTCGACGATCTTGCGTTTGAGATAACTGTAGTCGAAGGCCGACGGGGGAAGATCCTGAAGTACCGGTTGAGGGAAGTGTTTACTTCGCTGCTCGTTGACAATGAACTCCAGGCCCACGTGAAAGTGACCGGCTTCCCGCTGCGTACAATGACGAACGGCTCCGATCACTAATGGCGGAAAGGAGTGTAACTCCAGTTCGATATTGGTAAATAAATAAGTGCTGTTTTGCAGGAAATTGTTAATGTCGAACAGGGCGCCGCCGCCGGAGAAATCGACCAACTCGGTTTGGATCCATCGCAGGTGCGGCAGCTTCTTGCGCTGGAAGCGACCGGCCGGCAGAACGGCCAGGTTTATTGTCTGACGCGAAGGAACGCGAACGAAACGACGCCGCTTCAGCGGCTTCACGGTACGACCCATGACCACGGTAATCTTGCCGCCGTTCCTCCGCTTGAGCACAGCGGCAATGCAGACTTGTTCCTGTTTGTATTCGAACCGGACCGTTACATCCTGGTTGCTGACCAGGTTGTCAAGTAGCGTGTTGCTGCCGGCCCGCTCAAGAGCCAGGTACTCCCCATCGGTCTGCACAACGCGCGCCGTCAGCGGTCGACCGGGATACTGGTCGGAGTATATGGACACGCTGTGCCCCACCAACTGACCGAGATCAAGTACCGAGCGATCAAACTCGCCGGCCCGATCCTTAGGTGCGCCCGCCGCCTGGGTCGTACTCACAGAAGTCCCTTCTTTCTTAGTTCGATTTCCTGCTGAAAGATGTATGATGCCAGATGGTTCTGCGCCCGATAATCAAAGCGAGTGACCGAAGCGGGCATACGTTTGATATCTGCTGATTTGAAAAACTCGCCGAGATGTTCGGCCACGATGAACTCGATTCCTGCCATCATCTGTTTTTCGATGGTGAGCACTCGCCTGACGATCCCGGCGATAGTCTCGGGTAGCCCCTGGCCCGGGAATAGCCTGATCTGAACGAACACACGGTCAAGTAGTTCGAGTTCGCTGTCGAGTTTGAGGAGCACGCCACCGCCGCTCATGTTGATAGTGGTGGAATCGGTCCATTCCAGCCGCTCGGCGTAATTCTCCCACTCCATCACCGGGCTGATACGCGCGTACCGAAGCTGTTCGTGCATCTCGATACGCACAAACTGCCGCCGCTGGACACGTTTGACATTCCGAGGTGGTGTCAGGAGATAGAAGTTCTTACCGGATATCGGATGCTTCCTGATGCGGGAGTAACACTGATAGGCGGCGTCTTCCTTGGTGAACAGTATCGTGACATCGCTGTTTTCCCGCAACAAAGTACGACCCTTGATGTATTCCGGGCTGCTGATGACGATGCCTTCACCGAGGAAATCCTCGATCCGCGCCGTGTAGACACCGGCTTCGTTACCCTCACCGGTGATGAGTTCCAGTTTTTCCCACAGTTTCAGAGGCTTTGACAGATGCGGCAGAGTAAGTTCCACGCTGGGGCTACCTCGTTGTCGGATCATGCATTTTTCAGAGCTTCCATGTTCTCACGACCCTGCTCAATGGCCAACTCGAGAATCTTGCGGGCCAGAGCGGTGCGTGACTGGTCGCGGCGGTTCTGATAAATGAACTCCTGACCGTACTTGATAGTCGTGTTAAAGTACTGCTTGGCCTCTTCGTAATCGCCGATGCGACGTGAGAGTTCGGCGATCAGATACGAGGCCTGAATCTGCTGGTTACCGGCGGCGATACTGCGTCCTTCAGCAAAGGCCTCTTTGTAATACCTGACGGCGGCTCTCAGGGCTTCGGTCTCATCAAGCACGATTCCGTTCCAGCTTCTTTTGATATCCTGCAAGAAGTCGGTGAATGCCGGGAATTGCCCGAAGGCCGCTCCGCCCTCGCCGATGGCCGCCGATTTGTATTCGACCATCTGTTCCCTCAGGACTGCCAATTGCGATTCTGTCTGGTTGAAAGTCACCTGCAGCCGAGCCAGTTCCGCGTCGAATTTGTCGCGGAAGGGTAACATCTGTGATTTGGCTTGAGCCGAAACTTGGTCGGTCTCAAAATGAGCGGCCAAGTGACGAGCGTACACTTCCGCCTCTTCGCGCAGTTGGCTCAGAGTTACTTCCATAGACCCATACCGACTGTCCACCGCCAGCAGGCTCTTCCTGATAAAATGACCGTCCGGGTCGCCGCCGATGGCCATGCTGCGGTAAACCCAGCCGATGCGCAGGTAGAAGCGACCGAGATCAACCTGGTTGGGACGTTCGGCAAACAATTCGTCAAGAGCGGCCAGATGCAGTTTCAGGATAGCAGACTCACTTGGATAGTCGGCCAGGTCAATACCCTGACCCATTTTCTTGATGATGGAGTCAGCGGTGGCCAGTTGATCGAGATGCTTCTCCTTGACGGTCTTCAGCCGGTAAGCCCGAAAATTGCCGTCGTCCTTCCATTCCTTGTAGCTGTTGTTGAATTCGCGCGTGTAGTAGCAGTTACTGCAAGTGGCCGTGAAGTAGGCCAGCGGATTGCATGACTGGTACTTCGGGTACCGCCACTCCACCTTGAGCGGACAGAAATCGGTATCGCGACCTTTCTCAACGTAGGCTCCGACTCGAACCGTCTCGAACTCGTTTAGCGTTTTGCAGATCGGGCATTCGAGCCGGGTCAGGTAAAAGGGACTGTCGTTGGTCATTGTTTATCTCCACAGGTTCCTAATTGTTCTGAAAATTCAAGAGTGCCAGTTCCGCCTCAGATACCGGCAGCACCTGCTGGATACGTTTGTTGTCGGCGCCGGCCTTCAGCATCTCTCGAGCGACGCGAATGATATCCACACGATCACGACGGTCGGCTGCAGTCGTCCTTGGCGCCTCGGCCGCAACAGCACCGGGCGCTGATCGTGTTTCGGTTGAGGGTGATCCCAAACGCAAGAACTGGGCCGCCGAAGAGACGGTTTCTTTGGTTTCGGCCTGGGCCGACTTGACTGGCAGCGGCGCTATCACCGCAAAATGGCGCTTCAGCCATCGGGCCAGTGTCGGGTAAACGACCACACCCAGGGCTCCGGCCGCCAGATAGCCGGCCAGATTAAGAAACATGTCCACAAAGAAATCTGATGAAATGTCCATTTTCATCCCTGCTGTTTTATTCACGCTTTCAGGTCGACGTGACCCTCCGGCGCGCTGTTGTTTAAGTCCTCTTGATCATCAGGCGAATCGGTTTCGTCGATAGTTTCGTCCTGTGAAGGCTCCTCGCTGTCCGGCCCCGATGACTCCTCATCGCAGAGCGTCAGAGAGTCGGCCATCCTTTTCTTCCTGGCCTTCTTTTGTTCCTCTTCGGCCTTCTCTTTCAGCGCCCGTGACCCGCGACGACGACCATTCTCTTCTTTCGACCGTTCGATCGCGTTGATCCTTTCCTCGGGCGTGGTCCCCATCAGGTGATCCATTCTTTCGATATCCTGATTCATCCTTAACTCTCCCGGACGGGTCTGCCGACCACTAAGCGGTCAGGGCAAACTTCTCCTTAACCATGCCGCGCAGCTTGGCCACGGCGCGGGTGTGAATCTGCGACACCCGAGATTCCGAAATCGACATCACTTCGCCGATCTCCTTGAGGGTTAGCTCTTCGTAATAGTACAGAGCTATCACCAGTTTCTCCTGGGCTGTCAGTTGGTCGATTGCCACCACCAGGAACGATCGCAGTTCACCTTTTTCAATCTCGCCGAGAACAGAGTGGTCCGACCGGTCGACGACCGTTTCGATCCTCGGCACTTGGCGGTTGTCGTCCTCGCGGTAGATCACTTCATCCAGCGACAAAATGCTGGTGCCGGTGACGTCGCCCAGGGCGATGTGCAACTCCTCGACGGTTATTTTCATCAGTTTGGCCAACTCCGGTTTTTCCGGCGGGCGTCCAAGTTTGTTCTCCAGCACCGTATTGGCGCGGTCGATCTCGCGCGATTTGGCTCGCGTGGAGCGAGGCACCCAGTCCAGCGCCCGCAGTTCGTCCAGAATGGCGCCGCGTATTCGCGGCACGGCGTAGGTTTCAAACTTCACCCCGCGACTACGGTCGAAATGGCCGAATGCCTCGATCAACCCGATAACTCCGGTGTTGATCAGATCCGACAGTTCGACCGAGCGGGGAAATCCCATGGCCATCCGCGAGGCCACGTTGCGTACCAGCGGCAGATACTTATTCAACAGTTTCTGTCGAATCTCCGAACTGCCGTGTTTCTGGTACCGTGCCCAGTCCCGGTCGGAAACATCCCATTTGCGCGCTCGACGCATCCGGGTCACCGTAGTCTGGTCGTTCTGAACGGCCTTCTTGACAGCGTTCTTTCTACGCTTGGCAGGTGCGACTTTAGTTGTGCTAACCATCTGTATGCTATTCCCTTATATCGGCCTCAGCCGGAACATTATTTATTGCTTTTTCATCGTGGCTGCGTCTGCCCGTTCTGACTCGGATGTTTCCCGGAACCAGTTGCGCTGCCATGGCGTCGAGATCCGCAATGCTGGGTGTGTCGTTGTCCACAGCCGCCAGCGGCGCTTGCGCGGCCACGGCCTGACGGAACGCTCTATCCTCAAGCAGTCGGCCCAGGTAGCCTGGCGGACGACCGTAGAATCGCTCGGTCAGGGCACCGAATTTCTGGTGAATATACTCGGCCTCACCGTCGGTCTCGGCCCGGTTGACCAACAGACGGCAGTCGAGTAAGCGGTCGGTTTTCAGCAATTGTTTGTAGAGCCCGCAGGCGTCGGCAATCGAAGTTAACTCCGGTACCACCAACAGCAGGTTGACATCCGACGCGGCTGCCAGTACGATAGTTGCCTCCGACTTTCCTGAGGGATGGTCGACTAATATCAGATCGTAGACCATTTGCTGTGAGCGGAGGCTGTGGGCGAGTTTGGCGGCACCGGTTGATGCGCTCATGTCCCTCGGCCAGCCGCAGCCGTTGGCCGCCAGCAGATCGAGGCCTTCGCGCACCGGCGTGACAGCTTCGGCCAAAGACAACTCTCCGGCAACAAGGTGAGTCACTCCGAATTGGCCTGCCGTGTTGGCCAGGATATGCAGGTTGCCGCAACCGACATCGAGGTCGACCATCAGCACTCTAATCCCGGCTGACGCCAACCGGTCGGCCAGATTGTAGGTCAGAACCGACTTGCCGACGCCACCTTTGCCGGACAAGATCGACACCAGCCGAGGAGCCGTTTGATCCTGACCGAGGGCAGTTCGTGTAGACTGAAGGCGCCGCTTAGTCACCGGGGACCTCCGTCTTGAGAAGCAGTCTC
>DAOVOW010000395.1 GCA_030629485.1 bacterium | reverse complement strand
GCCCGGCACAGCTACCTATGTTGACAACGGCAATGGGACGGGTACGTTCGACTGGACGCCGACTTTCAGCGACAGCGGGACCTATCAGGTAACTTTCTACGCTGCCGACTCTGCTTTCCCGGCGGTGATAGACTCTGAAATCGTCACCATCACCGTCACCAACGTCAACCAGGAGCCAGTATTGGCTCTTATAGGTCCGCAGTCGACCAGTGAGGGTGTAAACCTGACCTTCAGCCCTTCGGCTTCCGATCCCGACGGCGACACGCCCGTTATGAGTGCCTCGACCCTGCCCGGCACAGCTACCTATGTTGACAACGGCAATGGGACGGGTACGTTCGACTGGACGCCGACCTTCAGCGACTCAGGGACATATAATGTCACTTTCTACGCTGCCGACTCTGCTTTCCCGGCGGTGATAGACTCTGAAATCGTCACCATCACCGTCACCAATGTTAACCGATTCCCCATCCTAAGTGCGATAGGACCCCAAAGCGTTACTGAGGGTGCTGTTCTCACCTTTGGCACGTCAGCGTCTGACCCGGATGGTGACATTCCTGCCATGACAAGTTCCAGCCTCCCGGGCAGCGCGACATACATCGACAATGGTAATGGGACCGGGACTTTCAGTTGGACGCCCTCGTATATTGAAAGCGGTGACTATAACGTCACTTTCTACGCAACAGACGGCGCCTTTCCCTCAGATATCGATTCGGAAACGGTTGTGATTACGGTGGTGGAAGCCGGCAACCAGGATCCGGTGCTTGCCCCGATCGGTCCGAAATCGGTTACCGAGGGCAGCACGCTGGCATTTCCTGTCACAGCGTCAGACCCGGAGAGCATCCCGACCCTGACAGCCTCTAATCTGCCGGCTGGAGCGGCGTTTGTCGACAATGGCGATGGCTCCGGCGATTTCACCTGGACACCCGGGTACACGGAAAGCGGTATCTACAATGTGACATTCTTCGCCACCGATGACTCTGCATCACTGGACGGCGAAGTAGTGACAATTACGGTGAACGAAGCCGGTAACCAATTACCCGTACTTGCAGCCATCGGCGCCCGGTCCACCGCTGAAAACGTATTGTTGACCTTTGGTGTCTCGGCCACCGATGCCGAGAGCATACCATCGCTGAGCAGTTCCACGCTCCCCACCGGCGCCGGCTTCACTGATAACGGCGACGGCACTGGTTCATTCAATTGGACGCCCACTTTCACGCAGTCGGGAACTTACCCAATCACCTTCTACGCCACCGATGATTCTGCCGCGGTCGACAGCGAGGTGGTGATTATCACCGTCACCGAGCCGGGCAATCAGCTTCCGGTACTCGCTGCCATCGGTTCCCAGAGCACCACAGAGAATGTGCCGATGACATTCGGCGTATCGGCCACCGATGCCGATGGCGCCGCGCCCACTCTGACCAGTTCGACCCTGCCGACCGGTGCGACTTTCATCGACAACGGCAATGGAACCGGTGATTTCAACTGGACACCCGATTACCTGCAGTCCGGGATATATGATGTCACGTTTTATGCAACCGATGACTCGGCCGCCGTCGACAGTGAAGTGGTTACTATAACGGTCAGCGAGGCCGGCAACCAACTGCCGCTATTGGCCACTATTGGCGCTCAATCAACTAACGAGAATGTTCTGCTCGCATTTGGCGTGTCAGCAACCGATGTTGAGAGCACACCCACGCTGACGACATCCGCGTTGCCTTCCGGCGCAACTTTTGTTGACAATGGCGACGGCACCGGCGACTTCGACTGGACGCCTACCTACCTGCAATCCGGCAGTTATCCGATTACATTCTATGCTACCGATGACTCGGCCGCCGTCGACAGCGAAACCGTAACGATCACCGTCAATGAGGCCGGCAACCAATTGCCGATCCTCAGTTCGATTGGTGTTCAGAGTACCACTGAGGCAGTCTTGCTGGCGTTCGGAGTGAGCGCTTCTGATATCGAAAGTGTGCCGGTACTGACGACCTCAACCCTGCCGACCGGCGCCACCTTTGTTGACAATGGTGATGGGTCCGGTGATTTCGACTGGACACCAACATATATGCAATCCGGCAGTTATCCGGTTACATTTTATGCTATTGATGACTCCGCCGCGGTGGACAGCGAGGTAGTTGTTATCACTGTCAATGAGGCGGGCAACCAGCTTCCACAGTTGGCTGCGATTGGCTCCCAGTCAACCACAGAAAATGTTTTACTCACTATCGGTGTATCCGCAACCGACGCTGAGTCCACGCCGCTCATGACGACATCAACTCTCCCCACCGGCGCCACCTTTGTCGACAACGGCAACGGTAGTGGTGACTTCAACTGGACACCAGGCTTCACTGACGTCGGGATTTACAGTGTTACCTTCTATGCCACCGACGATTCGGCGGCAGTCGATAGCGAGCAGGTTACTATAACCGTTTTTGACGCCGGCAACCAGTCGCCGGTGCTTGATCCCATTGGCCCGCAAGCGACCACTGAGAACGTCAATCTGAACTTCGGCATCACGGCGAGCGACCCGGATGCGACTATCCCGGCCCTGTCGACTTCAACCTTACCCACTGGAGCAACGTTCATTGATAATGGCGACGGTAGTGGTGTCTTTGATTGGACACCTGGCTTCACTGACGCAGGCATCCACAACGTCACCTTCTACGCAGACGACGGCGCACTTATCGATAGTGAACAGGTGGTTATCACTATCAACGAGGCCGGTAACCAATCACCGGTGCTCGATCCGATCGGTCCGCAAGCGACCACCGAGAACGTCAATCTGAACTTTGGTGTCACGGCAAGCGATCCGGATGCGACTATCCCGGCCCTGTCGACTTCGACCCTGCCGACAGGAGCTACCTTTATTGATAACGGCGATGGGTCCGGCACGTTTGACTGGACCCCTGGCTTCACTGAT
>DAOVOW010000424.1 GCA_030629485.1 bacterium | reverse complement strand
TAACTGACTTTAACTGGGTCATACATCGAAGAAGGCTGTCGGTTCAAACCGGCAGCCTTTGTCATTCCGTCTCAACCTCACCCGGGCCGGAGTTGGTAGGGTAACGTCGGTGCGATGCCGCCGTCATGTCGTCAGGAGCGCAGGGCTCTCGGCCCGAGACGGTTCCGTCAGATGTTTAACAGTGTCATTCCCGCGAAGCGGGCTTTCCAAAAACAGCCGGGTTGTGATTATTCCTTTGCTGTGGGCGGCAGACGTCCTCGTCTGCCCCTTGATTACCTTGGATACGTCCTTCAAACGGGCAGACTGGGAGGTCTGCCGCGCACAATATCATGGTTTTTTGAAGGAGAGCAGGGCGGGTCCGTCTTCGAACCCGCCATTGTCGGCAGGTTTGAAGACAAACCTACCCTACAAGACTTACTCATACAGTCTTCGGAATCACCACCGATCCTGTTAGGTGAAGACAAAATTCCACAAAACGAACCCATTTCCCCACTGTGCTTGCGACCCTTCGACTCCGCTCAGGGTGACGTACTGTCAGGACCGCGTGTGTTCTGACCTATCTCTACCCCATGAACGGGTACTTGTAGCTCTTGGCTGCTACGAAGTTCTCCTTGATGGAGCGCGGCGAAGCCCACCTGAGCATGTTCTGGATACCACCCGCTTTGTCGTTCGTACCCGAAGCGCGACCACCGCCGAACGGCTGTTGCCCGACCACGGCGCCGGTCGGCTTGTCGTTGATATAGAAATTGCCAGCGGCGTATCTCAGTGCCCGCTCGGCCAACTCGATCGCTTTGCGATCACGAGCGAAGATCGCACCGGTCAGCGCATACGGTGAGGTAGTATCGCACAAGTGCAGGGTCTTGGCGAAGTCGGCGTTTTCGTAAACGTAGATAGTCACCACCGGACCGAAAATCTCTTCCTCGATTGTCTTGGAGTGCGGGTCGCTGGTAAGAATCGCGGTAGGCTCGATGAAGTATCCCTTCGACTTGTCATAGTTGCCGCCGATCAGGATCTCATCGGTCGATGCGGACCTGGCGTGGTCGATATAGGCCGTGATTGAGTCAAAAGCCGACTCATCGATTATGGCATTGACGAAATTACTGAAATCCTCCGGGTCCCCCATCTTGAGTTCACCTACTTGCGCCACGAATTTCTCTTTCACCTCCGGCCACAGCGATTTCGGAATGTAGCAGCGTGATGAAGCCGAGCATTTCTGCCCCTGGAACTCAAAGGAGCCGCGCACCATGGCTGTCACCAATTGGTCGACATCGGCCGAGGCGTGGGCAAAGATGAAGTCCTTACCGCCGGTCTCGCCGACGATACGCGGATAACAGCGGTAGTTGGCGATGTTCTCGCCGACGGTTTTCCACATATTCTGAAACACTGCCGTGGAGCCGGTGAAGTGAATCCCGGCCAGGTGCTTGTTCTTCAATACCGTATCGCCGATAGCGGCCCCACGCGCGAAAATCATATTGATCACGCCAGCCGGAAGTCCGGCTTCACGAAGAATCTTCATGAGAAGGTGCGAGGTGTAGGTTGCTGTCGAAGCCGGCTTCCAGACGGCCACGTTGCCCAACATGGCCGGCGCGGTGGGCAGGTTGCCGTTGATCGATACGAAATTGAACGGCGTGACGGCAAAGATGAACCCTTCCAGTGGACGATGGTCCAGCCGATCCCAGATACCGGGCGCGCTTTCCGGTTGTATTTCGTAGATCTCCTGCATGTAGTGGACATTGAAACGCCAGAAGTCGACCAACTCACATACGGCGTCGATCTCAGCCTGATAGATGGTCTTGGAGTGAGCCAGCATCGTGGCGGCGTTCATAATGTGGCGGTATGGTCCGGCCAGCAGATCGGCTGCTTTGAGGAAGATGGCGGCGCGATGTTCCCACGGCACCAGCGCCCAGGTTTTCTGAGCCTCGACAGCGGCCTCGACCGCCGCAGCGACTTCCTCTTCACCACCTTGATAATAGAAACCGAGCTTGAGATTATGATTGTGCGGCGCGGTGATGTCAATCTTCTTGTCGGTCATCACTTCCTTGCCGTTGATAACCAGCGGGATTTCGATCTGATTGGCCTTCAGATTGGCCAGGGCCTTCTGCAGTTCAGCACGCTCCGGTGATCCGGGGGCGTAGTTGAGGATCGGTTCATTCTCGGGATAGGGAACGTTGAATCGGGACATCTTTACCTCCGGGCAGACACAGCGTGCCGTTTGTTTCTTGCTTCAGTGCTCGCATTTCTTAGCGGGGCAAAACCCTGCCATGAATCAGGGGCAATGATAATGAGAAATGGGGAAGGGGGCAAGAGGGAGAGAGGGGTTTTTAGACAGGACGATCATGCGCAGTAGCAGCCCGCATAGCGAGAGAATCGGATTATCTCTTGTAGGTCAGGTTCCTTGGAACCTGACGGGAGCGATTGGATGAACAGTGCGGTCGAGGCCGTCGTTAAGTGCAGCATTTGATATTGCGGACCAGCGTGCATTTCACTATCCTTAGTTGCAAGATAAAGGAGATCAACAACCTGAACTGAAGTTAGGGATATAGGATTTGGAGTTACTTACTATACTGACCGCACTAGTTGCCTTATATGCCGCTGGACTATCGACGTATATTGAAATTCGGC
>DAOVOW010000209.1 GCA_030629485.1 bacterium | reverse complement strand
TGACGCTCGTCCGTGACGAATTGATGGAAGCACTAGAAGCACTAGAAGAGCTATGATGCGGATGTCCACAAGAATGAAACTTGGTCTCGTTGCCGCCTCCCTTATCGGCGTGGCGCTCACGGTAGTTGTGAATTACACTGCGGCCTGCCGTCTGCGTGAGGTGACGCTGGATGATGTTCCGGTCAGAGACTGGCCACAACGATTCGCGATGCTGGATACAAGGCAGGGCCCCGGTCAGTCGCTGGACAGCCTGGCTACGCGGATACTGGCCGACAGCGGTGTTTACAAAGTCGATTTGTCCTGGTCGCTGCCTCACCGGCTGGAGATCAGCACCAATCGTTTCATGCCGGAGTGCTTCCTGTTGGACAATCGGACCGGGCGGCTGTTCGGCGTTGACGATCACGGTCGGGTGGTGCCCCTTATCACCCCGGTGGAGAATTGGGAACGTCCGGTGCTGACCGGGTTGACCGCAGGCAAAATGTTTGAGCGCTGTGCTGACGCCAGAGTCAAAGTTGTCGTTCAGCAGTTGCGCCGCTCCCGAGATGACCACCGCGATCTTTACAGACTGATAGAAGAAATCGATTTCACCGATAGGTTCGGACTGTCCATGACCGTTGGCGGTATGCCCTACCGACTGAAACTGCGGGCGGAGACATTGTCTGAAGACCTGGATCGTTTCGTACAGTTCATCACCCGCTACGGTGTTGATTTAAACGAGGCCCGGGCGCTGGATTTTCGCTTTGACAAGATGGTCGTTTGTGTACGGGGGAAAGGCTGAGATGGCAGGCGAGAACTTAAGAGCGGCGCTTGACATCGGTACCACCAAGATTGTGGCCCTGGTTGGCGAAGCCGACGATGAGGGACGAATCTATGTTATCGGCCACGGTGAATCGGCTGCCGACGGCTTGCGGCGCAGCGTCGTGGTCGACATGGAAAAGACAGTGCGTTCTATTACCACCGCCGTCAAAGATGCCCAGATGACCTCCGGCACCGAGATCGATCGCATCACGGTCGGCATCGCCGGCGAGCACATCCGCTCCATCAACAGTCATGGCGTGATTGCCGTTGGTCGTTCCGACAATGAAATCACGCGGGCCGATGTCAAGCGCGCTATTGAGGCCGCCCGAACTGTGGCTATACCGGTTGACCGCGAAATCATTCATGTCATCCCGCAAACTTTTTCGGTCGATGACCAGTCCGGCATCAAGGATCCGATCGGCATGACCGGAGTCAGACTGGAGGTCGAGGTCCATATCGTCACGGCCTCGATAACAACCGCCAGGAACATTTACCGGGCTCTGGAACGGTGTCACCTCGGTGTCGATCACATGGTCCTCGAGTCGCTGGCCCAGGCCGGCACCCTGTTGACCGACGAGGAAACGGAGCAGGGGATAGTCATGCTCGATATCGGTGGTGACCATACCAATCTTTCGGTTTTCCACGAGGGTGCCGTCAGGCACACCTCGGTGATTCCCCTCGGCGGACGAAACGTCACCAATGACATCGCTATCGGATTGAGATGTTCAGTCGACCAGGCCGAGAGGCTCAAGCTCTCATACGGCTCGGCGGTGGCGGCGATGGTCGATCCCGAAGAGATGCTTAGCATTCCCTCGGCTTCCGGACGGACGCCCAAGGAGATATCGCGTAACGTCCTGGCGTCGATCATCGAACCGCGCATGGAGGAGATCCTCTCGCTGACCTTCCGGGAAGTCAAGAAAGCAGCGGTTACCGAGATGCTGACCGGCGGCCTGGTACTGACCGGGGGTGGCGCAATGCTCAACGGCACGGTGGAACTGTCCGAGCAGATTTTCGATACCAGAGTCCGCGTCGGCACCCTCGACCTAATCGAACATACGCCCGAGGAACTGGCCACCGGACGATATGACACCGTCCACGGCCTGTTGGCGCACAGCTTTCGTGAAGAAATTACGACCGAGAGCCGCTCCTCGGCGCGCGGCTGGATTAAGAGGTTTGAAACCTGGATTACAAAACGCTTTTGAATAGCTCGTTCAAGGAGGAACAAGTCGTGGCAGAGACCAAGCACAAATTCAATTTCGCCGACGATTTCATCGGCTACGCCAACATCAAGGTGGTCGGCGTCGGCGGCGGTGGCGGTAACGCCGTCAACCGCATGATCAAGTCCGGTCTAAAGGGAGTCGAGTTCATTGCCGTCAACACTGACTCCCAGGTCCTGGATCAAAACCTGGCCAACACCAAAATCCAGATCGGCCTGGAAGTCACCGGCGGTCTGGGGGCCGGCGCAGATCCGACGGTGGGGCGGCGGGCCATGGAAGAAAACCGCCAACTGGTGGCCGAAGCTATCGGCAATCCCAACATGGTTTTCATCACCGCCGGGATGGGTGGCGGTACCGGCACCGGCGGCGCCCCGGTACTGGCTGAGATCGCCAAAGCGGCCGGCGCCCTGACGGTGGCTATCGTGACCAGGCCGTTTCGCTTCGAAGGCAATAAGCGAATCCAGCGCGCCGACCAGGGACTGGCCGAACTCAAAACGAAAGTCGACACCCTCATCACCATTCCTAATGAGCGGTTGCTCCAGATCGTCGACAAACGAACCAAGCTCACCGAGGCTTTTGCCGTCGCCGACGAAATCCTGCACCAGGCGACCAAAGGGATATCCGATCTGATTACTATCCCGGGTTTGATCAATTGCGACTTTGCCGATGTACGTACCGTGATGTCGGAGATGGGCAACGCTATCATGGGTACCGGCTTCGGCACCGGCGATGAAAAAGCCACCGATGCGGCGCGCCAGGCGATCTCATCACCGCTACTTGAAGATGTCTCGATCGGCGGCGCCAAAGGCGTCCTCATTAACGTCACCGGTGGTGAGGATATGACCTTGTTCGACGTCAACACGGCTACCTCGCTGATCTACGAAGAAGCCGGCAGCGATGCCAATATCATCTTCGGAGCCGTGCTCGATTCCGAAATGGAAGATCAGATGCGGGTCACCGTAATCGCGACCGGCATCGGCGAACAGGATGAATGTCGGTCCCTCAAAGAAGAGACGAAATCGGCGTCCCGTCCCTCCAGTCCCGGCCAACCGATATCACTCTTCCCGGACAATGCCGTGGTTCTGCCGCGAAAGAACCGTCCGGCTATCCAGCCGGTTGAAGCTGCGACAGCCCTGGCCTCCAACATGAATGAACCGGAGCCAGTGGCGAGTTCGAGCGATACTCCCGTCCGAATCGGCGGCAACGGCAACGGCAGCCGCATTCGGGTTCCGCTGTTCTCCGAAGATGACCTGACCATCCCGGCTTACATAAGGAGACTGGATGAAAACAGCTAAGTGACCTGTCACCCGCGCGACAGTTCAGTTTGAAAAGCAATATGGACCGGCCGTATGCCGGTAAGTCCATTTGATTCTTGGTTCCTCCACTTCAGCGCCGTCGGCACCACTACCCAGCCGGCGGCGCTGGTTTTCTTTCAGCCACGTCTCCAATAGGAGGGCGCGATCTTCACCGCTCAGAATTAGCGAGAACTTTCGACCTTTCCCCACAGACCATAGCGCAAATCCCCCACAATAGCCCAGTCTGAAATCCGGCTTCCCCAACTGTGTTTCCAACCAACAATCAACCAACAACTTAACTATTCGTCGGCGCGGCATATATCCTGCTCCATTTTCTATCGAAGCGAAAACGCCACTTCCGGCTTGTCTGAAAGGAGCACCTATGGGGCTCACTATTAACAACTTGGCATCATTGGATGTGGCCAAGCGTACTGCTGACAACTATGCCAAGCTGTCTCGGGTCATGGCGCGGTTGTCGTCAGGTATGAAGATCAACAGTGCCTCCGATGATCCGGCTGGGCTGGTGATATCGGAGCGGTTGCGCTCGCAGATCGGTTCGCTCAATCAGGAGATTGAGAATACCACTCACCTGATCAACAAGTATGAGACTGGATCATCAACAGTGATGGAGATGAGGAGCCAGTTGACCGAGTTGCGTAACCTCGCGGTTAGCGCGGCGAATGAGGGATTCAACAACGACACATTCCAGACGGCGCTTAACCAGGCGGCGGCCGGTGTTGTCGAGAACTTCAACCGCACAGCGGACAGTGCGGTTTACAATGGTACCAACCTGCTTGATGGATCCGAAGGTTCGCTGGCCAATGTAAGCAAGCTTGAAAACATCGACCTCTCCAGCGCCGAAGCAGCCGAGGCATCGTTGGCGGTTATCGATGAAGCTATCGCCGAACTGGACAGTGTCCAGATCGACCTCGACGCGACACAAAAGAACGAACTGGAGTCGCGACGGTCATCACTTCAGATCACCGCGCAGAACCTCCAGGCGGCGGAGTCGCTCCAGCGTGACACCGATTACGCTGTTGAAATAGCCAACATGGTCAGGGAGATGATCCAGTTGGATGCTTCGATAGCCTTACTGTCGCACACAAATATCGGAGCTAATTCGGTCTTGAAGCTGCTGAGTAGTCAGTAGCAATAAAGTACCTCCCTCCCCTGGCTATTGGATAGCAATCGGATGACCGCTGAGTATTGCCCGTCCCAGCGGTCACTTTTTTTTCTGTCGGTGGCAGTTCTTGGCCGCAGCGCGGCCTGCCTTATGATCGTTTTGTGGTCGGCGTAAGTCTTCGTCCTTCGACTCCGCTCAGGATGAGGTGGGGCCGGGAGTGGCCCGGACCTTGGAGGCTGTCTCAAAAGGGTTGTTATGATGCGTGAAAAATGACGGGTTTTTCGATTGCGGTGATTGCGGGTTCATTGTTCTGATCAGTTCGTCCGGTTGGATGATGATTGCGCTGTTAGCCGTAGGTATCTGAGATTCCGC
>DAOVOW010000036.1 GCA_030629485.1 bacterium | reverse complement strand
GATTATGCCGACCGAATGATTGCGCTTTCTCAAAGGTCTTAGTGGAGCCGGCGGACCGGCGGTGCGACGTGATGGTCGGGAAACACCAGCCGGCGTCTGAGTATCGCTTAGTCGAGCGAAATTGGCCCGACGAGCTTGAGCCATCAGGACCCCTTTTCGACGAACGATATCCTTGATCTTGGCTGTAAGGTCATCTTTGATCTTGACGATATCAAGGCTGACGTAGGAAAGTTGCTTGGGTATAAAATCGACCGCGCCCATTTCGAGAGCATCAAGGGTGGCGCTGGCCCCGTCGGTCGTCAACGAGGATACCATCATCACCGGTATCGGATCAGTTTTCATAATCTCGCGAAGGGCCGCCAGGCCGTCCATGCGCGGCATCTCGATGTCCATCGTCACCAAGTCCGGCTTCAGACGGCGCGCCATCTCGACTCCTTCTTCCCCATCACGTGCTGTCCCGATGACTTTGATGGCGGGATCGGACTCAAGCATCATCGACAACGCCTTACGCATGAAGGCGGAGTCATCGACCACGAGGATTCTGATTTCCTTTTGAGTTAGAGCCACAATCGTGCTTCCCTCAACCACCCAGTTTCCGAGCCAGCCGGAACAATCCGACCAAGTCGACGATCAGACGGATGCGTCCATCACCCAGAATAGTTGCGCCGGCCACGCCCTCGGTGGCGCCGAGGTATTCGCCCAGTGACTTGATTACCACTTCCTCCTGTCCCAGGAAGCGGTCTATCATCAGTCCAAGCTTGCGTTCGGCCAGCCCGACCACCACGATATAGGGTCGTTCGCTCATCACGAATGCATCGCTGTCAGCGTTGACCGTGGCGGTCAGATTTATGAGGGGAATGATTTCATCGCGCAGTCGGAACACCGGTCGCTGATTTACATAGTATACTTCTGATCCACTGGCTTTAACCGTTTCATGCACCGAGGACAAGGGCAGTACGAAAACATCTTCGTCGCATTGAACCAGGAGCCCTTGTACGATAGCCAAGGTCAGCGGCAGCTTGATGGTGATAGTGCTGCCAATGTCCTTCCTGGAGTCGAGGTCTACGGTCCCGTTGAGTTTCTGAATGTTGGTGCGGACAACGTCCATGCCGACACCGCGACCGGAAACGTCGGTTATCTTCTTGGCGGTTGAGAAGCCGGCCTCGAAGATGAAGTCAAAAACCTCACGGTCGGGCATTCGGTCTACATCATCGCGTGCGATCAGGCCACGTTCGACAGCCTTGTCCCTGATAGCCTCAATGTCAAATCCACGTCCGTCATCTTCAACCTTGATTATGATGTGGGAGCCTTCCTGGTCGGCCGAAAGATGGACTGTCCCCTGTTCCGGTTTGCCCTTTCCCCGACGCTCCTCAGGAGACTCGAGGCCATGATCGCAGGAGTTGCGAATTATGTGCATGAGAGGATCGCCGATTTCTTCGATGACCGACTTATCCAACTCGGTGCTCTCACCCGAGATAACGAGGTTGATTTTCTTATCACTCTCACGAGCCAGATCGCGCACCTGTCGGGGAAAGCGGCTGAACACTTTGCCGACCGGCTGCATCCGCATCTTCATCACCGCCATCTGCAGTTCAGTGGTGATGAAATTGACCGCCTTGGCGGCCCGGTTGATACCCTCCAACTCGTGATCCACCTCACCTTCGGCGCCGAGTTTACCGACGCTTTGCATAAGGCTGTTACGACTTAGCACCAGTTCACCCGTCATGTTCAGCAAGGCGTCGAGACGGTCAACATCGACTCGAATAGTCTGATCAGCAGCGTTGCGTGGGGGCGCAGCGGCGGCTTTGGCTTTTTCCGGTTTACCGGTCGAGGCCGTAGCGAAGGTAGCCGGATCGCTCGTCGCCTCGACCCTGATGGCCTCGACTTCAGCCGCGCTCACTTCTGAGGAACGCTCAATGTCGGAGGCGGTAACATCGGGATCACCATCAAGCTTGGCCTGCAGGCGTGCCAGTATGTCATCGAGGTCGATCTGCTCATCGTTCTCGTTGCGCACATTGTTGAGGAGAAGTTTGAGCAAATCCAGAGCCTCCAACAAGACGTCCATGATTTCGGGACACACTTTCATCTCTGCCTTGCGCAACTTATTGAGAATGTCCTCCATCTTATGCGACAGAGCGGTGACCTGCTCAAAGCCGAGAAAGCTGGATGTTCCTTTTATGGTGTGGACGGCCCGGAAGATTTCATTAAGAAGGTCCAAGTCGTCCGGAGAAGACTCGAGAGTTACCAAGTTGTTATCGAGCGAGGTGATCAGTTCATCGGCTTCGATAAGGAAATCACCAATGATTTCCTTCATTTCGTCCAATTCAAAATCGGTTTCGGTAGTCATATCTGTAGTCACAGCAACGTTCAACCTTTGCGTGCAAACAAGTCGTCGATCGCCGACTGGTCCGTCTTCTTGTCGAAAAGATCAGCGTGCGGATCGTAGACACGGGCCTTTCTGTCTCGCCCGTTTTCATCGTCGGCCTTGTCGTCCGGCTGATCTTTCAGCGCCCCCATAATGTTCTGGAGCCGGAACTCGATGTCCTCCAGCAGTGAGGCGGCGTGGTTCATCTGTTGTGCCGTGATGTCCTGAAACTGCAGTGCATCCATGATAGTGTAGGCGTCGTTGCAGGTAACATTGGCCTTCTCGATCAGATCATCGGCAAGGGCGCTGATGTCACCGGTACGACCATCGCTGGCACAATCCTTGATCTCATCCAGACCTTTCTTGGAATCTTCAACCTGTTGAACGATCTTTTCCACACGATCAAGCATTTGATGGGTCGCAGCTTCCGTCTGCTCGCTGATTTTGTCGAGTTGCTCAGTGGCTTTCGGGACTTTCTCTCTGGATTCCTCCAGGGGGTTTTGCAACTCCTTGAATTTCGTGACGATCTGGTTAACAGAAGCAGCCAATTCGGCGATTTCTTCCTGAATTCTATACTGTAGTGGTTGGTTCTCGGACATCGTATCCTCCTTGTGCAACAGATCCCTCAACCCGCCAGGACCTGCTCGATCTTCTCCTTAAGGGTGTCGGGGGTAAACGGCTTGACAATATAGTTGTTTACCCCGGCCTTCAGAGCCTCCATGATATCGTCCTTTACCGACCGAGTGGTCACCATCAGGATCGGAAGGCTCTTGTACTCACCCATTGACCGTAAGGCCGTGACAAAGGCAAGTCCGTCCATTTCAGGCATGTTCCAGTCGGTGATCACGAAGTTCACCTTTTCGACTTTCATCTTGGCCAGGGCATCTCGGCCGTCGCTGGCCTCGAGAACATCGCTGTAACCCGCTCTTTTGAGGGTATTTATGATGATGCGCCGCATAGTTGGGCTGTCATCGACCGCAAGTATCTTCAGATCCGCCACGCAACCTCCTTTTTGGCTTGGCGCCGAATTCGTTTAGTTCAGGTATTTCGAGACTTCGGTGATCAGAATGGATGCCTTGAACGGCTTCACCAGGTACGAATTGGCGCCGACTTCCATTCCCCGCTCGCGATCATCGTCACCGTCCTCGGACGACAGGATGATGATCGGCGTATCCGCGTGCTGCTGGTTCTGCCGGAGAACTTCTATCAGACCGTAGCCGTCCAAGTTCGGCATGTTCAGGTCCGTGATAACCAGGCTGACCTCATCCGACAGGTTGGATATTTTTTCGATGGCATCCATTCCGTCACAGGCGGTGATGACATCATATCCGCTTTTCTTGAGCGAAAACGATACAAATTTCACCACCGTCGGAGAGTCATCTACAACCATTATTTTGAGTGCCATAGCTTCTTATTCCGTATATTTTCAGTTGCCGCTATTTTTTCACCGTCATCGGCTTTATCTTGCTCAGTAAGTCCATTGCGCGGCGGGCGCCACCCGCAGCACCAGTACCTGAAGGTCCCCCTTTGGCAGTAGCGGACCCGAGTTGAACGCCTGGCGATGTCTGGGGCGAGGGACCAACGGACTCTTTCTGGTACACCAAGGCGTTCTTGAGATACACCAGCTTGAACGCTTTGGAGATGCCGTGTAGCGTCTCCGCGTGGCCGATGTAAAAGTACCCGTTGGGTCGCAAACTGTTGTAGAAGCCGCGGACTATCTGACGTTTAACCTGCTCCGAGAAATAGATCATCACGTTGCGGCAGAAGATGGTGTCAAACCCGGAGTGCATCGACATCTGGCGGGGTTCGTTGAGATTGATGTGCGAGAACCTGACCAACGATTTGATCTCCTGTTTCACTCGATAGAGATCGCCGACCTTATCGAAGAAGCGATCGAGCACGGTCGGCTTGACGTTGCGCAAAGTAATGCCGCTGTACTCACCTTTGCGGGCTTTCGACAAGACCTGTTCCGAGATGTCATTGGCAATGATCTCGACTTTCCATCCCGCTATACTGACGAGCCTCTCAAGAATCATCATGGCCAGAGTGTACGGTTCCTCGCCGGTTGAACATCCGGCCGACCAGACCTTAATGCTTCTTGTCCCTTTGCCCTGAGACTTCTCCTTGATCATCAACGGCAGGACCTCTGCGGAGAACGACAACAACTGAGGTTCATTGCGAAAGAAACTGGTTTCGTTGGTCGTGACCAGATTCATCAACTCTTTGAACTCTCTCAGTGATGTGTCGTACTTGACATGGTAGAAGTAGTCGCGATAGCTCTTGATTCCCAGATCGGTCATACGCTTGACCAACCGGTTTTTCAACAGGTACATTTTGTTTTCAGCAAAGAAAATGCCGCTTTTCTCGTGAAGGAAATCTCGCATCATCACGAATTCTTCATGCGTCATTTCCGGTTCGGCTGAGGACGATGTCAGCATTTTCCACCCTTTTATGATCTGCGACGTCGTTACGGGATTCGGTTGAAGAGGCCGTTCCACTTCAGTCCTGAGAGACCGAGTTCATCACGGTCCCGGAATCCCTTGTTGTGTCTTTACAGTTTCTGAAAGCTTCATCCACCAGCCGTTGATTGCGCTGTGCGGCCCGATAAACGGCCGTCTTCAGTTCATCCAATTCAAACGGTTTGACTACGAAATCACAGGCTCCCCGCCGCATTGCCTTTATAACCGATTTCACGGTGGGGCAACCGGTCATGACTATCACACTCATAGATGGGCGGATATCAAGTAATCTGGGTAGAATCTCCAGACCGCTCTCGTCGGGCAGTATGTCATCAAGCAACAGAACACCATAAGCGGTTTCGGTCACCTGCGACAACGTACTTCCGGCGTCGTCGGCAACGGAGACATGATACCCGAGGTGCGAAAGGTAGTCACTCAGATCGTTTCTGATACCCGCTTCATCGTCAGTAACCAGAACTCGTGCGCGCATCGCGTCAGCCGTGCTCATACGGTTTCCTCTTCTTCACCGGGTAGATGTGATTCCACCCGTTTGTACAGTTCGTTAACGTTGAACGGCTTGGTGATGTAGTCGGCGACTTTGTTGCGCAAGGCCGAGACTGCTGATTCGACCGATGGATAACCTGTCATAATCACCACCGGGATGTCGGGGAAACTCTTTCGCACCCGACCGGTAAGTGCCATACCATCCATAACCGGCATTCGCAGATCGGTCAGGAGAACATCAACTTTCTTCTTTTGCAGGATCTCCAGTGCCTTCTCACCGCTTTCGGCTACGGTGATATCCCACCCCTGATCCTGAAAGAAATCATATAGCAGATCTCTGATCAGCAGTTCGTCATCGACCACTAATATTGACGGATGTTCCATCAGACAGCTCCTTCCAGTTCGGACATAGCGGCCTGAGCGGCCTGTACCACATCATCATTCTTGTCGCCGCCGAGTTGACGCAGGTGTGGAATCGCCTCTCGGCAGCCCATCCGAGCCAGCGCCTTGGCGGCAGCGATACGGATAATATCCTGATCGTCTTCCAGGTGTTGCAGGATATACTGAGCATGGCTTTCAATGCCCAATTCGCCTATGGCGTTAATGGTGTGGAAACGTACCCAGACGTCGACATCTTCGAGCAACGCTCGAATATCGTTAGCCGCCATTTGACCCTTGACCTCGATCAAGGCGGTAACAGCAGCTTTGCGCACAGCCGGACTTTCGTCGGAAAGAGCCAATACCAGCGGCTGGGTATCGGTCACGGATTTGATGCGTCCCAGGGACACGACAGCCAGTTTTCTGACCGAAGCATCAGGATGGTTAATGGCCCCCAACAGCGGTCCCACCACGTCGGAATCGCCGATCATACCTAACGCCGATACGGCCAGTCGTTGACGCTCCACGTCTTCGTGGTGCAGGTCCTTGGTGAATAATGAGACTACGCGCGGAGTCCCGACCACAATCAGCGCCCCCATAGCTGCCTGGCGTACGTCGGAGTACCGATCTTCCAGCCCACCGAAAAGAAAGTCGATCTCGTTTTCATCAGCCAGCCAGCCGAGGGCGGCATAGGCGGTCGCCCGAACATGGCCGACGGCGTCGCCGGCCAGTTTCTTCAGGGTCGGGATGGCACCGGCATATCCTGAGATGCCGAGCAGGTGAGCTATCTTCTGCCTGACATCAGGTTCGGAGTCATCGGCAAAGGTGAGCAGGCGCTCGGCAATATCATCATCGATGAACTGACGAATCACCTCCAGCACCGTCAGTCTGCCGGCTACCGAGCTGGTGGCGAACTTGTCCAGCATGGTACTCGCTGCGGTCGGACCGGCATCGACCAGAATATCCGAGATGCGCTGTCGGTCGTCCTCGTCGACAGATTCAAGAACATCCAGGAGCGATGACAGAACATCGGCGCCATACCAATGGGTCAGCCGATTGAGCGTGAATTCGGTAATCCTGCGATTGCGGTTTCGCATGCCAGCGAAGAGGAATTCGGTGAACTGATCGAGGGGAAGGTCGCAGTCGATCCTGTCGTTGTTTTGCAGACTAATGTCTATGACAGCCATCAAAGCCGTTTCAGCGATAGTGCGGTCGTCTGATTTGAGAATCGGCATCAGTTGTGGCACTGAGTCTTTCTGCCCGATGTTTCCTATTGCCTCCAACACGGCAAACTTGACCATGGAATCATCGGTTTCCATGAATTCATACAGTTTGTCCAGAGCTGACGGGTCGCCGATCTTACCCAGCGCCTCGGCCGCCTGCAGTCGGGCATCCTCCACGTTTTCGAAGGCGCCGATAAGAGCCGGCACCGCTTCTTTTGAACCGATCTCACCGAGCCCTTCTGCGGCAGAACCGGCCACGTTGGCATTTTCGTCCCACAATTTGCGACACAGTTGGTCCACCGCCGCTGGATCTTTGATCAGACCGAGCACGTCGACGATGAACTTTCGGATGTCGTAATCGTCGTTATCAATATCAGCCAGCAGGGCTGGTACGGACTCACCACCTATCTTGACGAGTATTTCGGCGGCCAGATTGCGCGTGCCGATGTCGGCATGACCGAGAAACCTTATCAGCAATTGGGCAGCCGTGTCGCCTTTCATCTGGGCCAGAAGGTCGGCGGCCAATTCTCTGATCCCCATGTCCGGATCTTCCAAAGCCATTACCAGTCCGGCCACCGCTTCGTCGGCGTCGTATGAGCCCAGACTACGAACCGCTTCTTCGCGCTCGTAGAAGTCAGGCGACTGCAGCCGTGTCAGCAGTTCGGCTATCTGATCAATAGCAGTACTCATTGAGTTCCCCTACTGGTGAATTTAAATCCTCAGCCGGCATTGACCGTCTGGTATGAATTCATTGCTTCCTCCTGGCTGACGAATATCTCAAAAATATGCGACAACTGGGTGATGTCGAATATTTCCTGGACATAACTGGCCAGGTTGGACAACGTCAACCGCCCCTTGCGAAGTCGTGTCTCCTTCATAAGGGACACCAGCGTTCCCAATCCCGAACTGTTGATGAACTCAACATCGGCCAGATTGAGATGGATGTTGGTTTTCTCATCCTCAAAGAGTTTCTTGACCTGTTCCTTCAGCAACGATCCGCTGGAGAGGTCCAACCTGCCCTTAAGGCTCAGTATCGCCACGCCGTTGGCTTCCGTCAGGTTGATTTCCATGATGTCCTCCGTTAGGCTCCTTAATATCCACTCACGTTATTTTCGCTATCGATTTTCGCACCAGTTGCACGGTGACTTTCAAGCCACCATTCTCAATCTGTTCGAACTCTACGTTATCAGCACAGTACATCATCAACCCCACGCCGCGACCTCCCTCCGAAAGGAGATCTGTCTCGCGGGGCGACTGAATCTTCTTAAGCCCCTCTTGGCCTTGGTCAATTATATCGGCAGAGAGAGCGTCTTCATTAATGCAAAGCTGCACCCTGATCGTCTTTTTCGGGTTGAGTTCGTTGCCGTGAATCAGGGCATTGTTGAATGCCTCAGAGACAGCCAGCATGAATTTGCGCCGGTCACTCGGCGAAACCAGGTTGTCCTCGAGGATCGCCTGTAACCGCTCCAACATAGCCTCCCCAGAGGCGGTGACCGAAAAAAACTCCCATTGGTAACAAGACATGTTCAATTCACCTTGACCTGGAGAATGGTGAAGTCGTCATGCGTATCTTCACCGGCGCCTTCACTGAAACGGTCGACCCATTCTTTGACCTTGACACAGAACTCTTTTGGGGAAAGGCCGATTTCCGCAGAGAAGACCTGCTCTGCCCGCTCACGCCCGAAGAGATTGTTCTCGGCGTCGGTGGCCTCAGTCAGGCCATCGGTAAAGAGGAACAGCTTGTCACCCGGGCGGAGTTGTTGCCGGCCCTGCTTGAAGGCAGCACCCGGAAACTGTCCCACTATCGGTCCACCCTCGATCAATTCACATATCTTCTTCTCCCGGCCGTCCCAGAACAGTCCCGGCATGTGCCCGGCGTTGCAGAAGGTGAGTCGCCGATCGGCCAGGTTGAACCGGCAGAAGAACAGGGTGACGAACATCTCCCGCTCCTTAATGATTTCTTGAGCCAGGATGTCGTTGAGCGAAGCGGCCAGTGACGACATGGAAATATCCGGTTGGGATCGGATGATTGATTTGATCAGCGCAACCGCAGCCGACATGACCAGTGCCGCCGGGACGCCTTTGTTGGAAACGTCGCCGATCACGACCACGAAATGCGAGTCATCGATTCGGATGACGTCGTAGAAATCACCCCCTACTTCACGCGCCGGATAGTAGGCTACCCCGATATCGGCGCCATCAATACTATCGATATCCTGTGGCAGAATAGTCTCCTGAATCTGCCGAGCAATGACCATTTCCTGGTCGATTTTCTGCCTGGCCAATTTGTCCTTGATCAGAATGGAATTGTCGATGGCAACTGCAACGAAACTGAGAAGCATCTCCAGAATTTCTTTGTCCTCATTGGAATAGAGGCTGCCATCCGACTTGTTTACAATCACCATCACACCGTGGCACTGTTTGGCGGTCTGGATTGGTACGCTGATGATCGATTGGACCATGAAACCGTCCTCGGCCTTCAGATCGAGTTCATTTAGGACAACCGTTTCGCGTTTCTTGAAGCAATAGCTGGGCAGGTCCATATCGTCAAGATACATGAGAGACCTGGCGAACTCTTCACTGACTCCCCACGATATCTCGACCTTGAGTTCGCCTTCAGTTTGAAGCATGATCAGACCAACTTCGCCATCGACTATTTGCAGGGCCATGTCCATGACAACCGACAGCACCGCGTTGATCTCCTGAATCGAGGTGATCACCGCCCCCATCGTAGCCATGTCACGCAATTGTGCGCGGGTTCTTTCGAGTCGGGTTTCCAACTCGAGGAGTGTGTCCGGCTGTTCGGTCAAAGGCGCCATACAGTTGATGTATCGGCGGAAACAACCGAGCGTTTACCCTTGCGCCCTCGGATGCAGTCGTATAGGGAGAAAAGCAGATGGTAACGAAGGAAACGCCTCGCTGTTATTTGCGGCGGAACTTCAGCCGGATAGGTACACCTTCGAAGCCGTACTCCCGGCGAATCTGGTTGCTTAGATAGCCGATGTAGGACTTGTCAATCAGCTTAGGGTGGTTGACAAAAAAGAGGAAAGTCGGCGGCGCTACTTCGCTCTGGGTAACGTAATTGAACTTGATGTACTTCCCCTGCCTGGCCGGTGGATGCTGACGCCCAACAATGCGCTGGAGAAATTCGTTTAGGGGCGAGGTAGCAATACGTTTGTTGGTCTCAGCATACACCTCACTCACCATCGACATAGTCTTGGTCACTCGCTGTCCGGTGAGGGCCGAGATGTAAATCACCGGTACATAGGCAAACCGAGCCAGCAGGTCCTTGATCTGACGAGTGAATTCATCAGCGGTACGGCTGTCTTTTTCAATCAAGTCCCACTTATTGACAGCCAATATCGCGGCCCGCCGGTTGGTAATAACCTGCTCTAATATCCGTTTGTCCTGGGCTGTAACCGAAGCTGTTGCTTCGACCAGAACAATCGCCACGTCGCACTCGGCGATCGCCCGCTTGCTCCTGAGGTTAGTGTAAAACTCGATGTTCTCGTGGACCTTATATGTTCTCCTGAGTCCCGCGGTGTCGATCAATTC
>DAOVOW010000116.1 GCA_030629485.1 bacterium | reverse complement strand
GGATTCAGGCTTTGACCGTCCACCTCGACATCAAGCCTGGGTCGTGCCCGAATCCGCTGAATGTCAAAGGCGGACGGATGGATGAGGGAGAGTCCAGCTGGGGTGGCAACATGGCTGCCGGCAACAGCGGCGATCCGGCCGTGATTGAGGGTGTACGCGGGGCGAAAGCGGTGCTGCCCGGCTCGATTCTGGGTACGGCCGAGTTCGATGTGGCGCAGATCGACGCCACGACCGTCGTCCTTGAAGGCGTCCCGGTCGTGCGTTGGAACTACGAAGATGTCGCCACGCCCATCGCCGACGACGCCGACGAGTGCGAATGCAACACCGACGGTCCGGACGGGTACGTTGACATGACGCTGAAGTTCAACAGGGCCGCGATAATAGCAGCGTTAGGTGAGGTGTACGATGGCGATGTCATTCCATTGACCATCAGCGGGCAACTCATCGACGGAACGCCGTTTGAGGGTGTTGACTGTGTCGTCATTCTCGGTAACAATCTGCCGATGGCTGATGTCGGTGGGGCCGACGTTCCCACTATCTCTGGAGTCAACAACTACCCCAACCCGTTCAATCCGGTGACGACGATATCGTTCAGTCTGCCGGTTGCGGCGCACGTGACGCTTGAGGTCTACAACGTCATGGGACAGAGGGTCACGACGGTCGCCGACGGGTTCTACGAGGCGGGTGTGCATGCTTGTGAATGGGACGGCAGCAGTGTTGCCAGTGGTGTGTATTTCTACCGGATCGAGACTGATGCGTACACCGAGACGAAGAAGATGATGTTGTTGAAGTAGCAAGCCGGGGGAGGGGAACGGCTTTGGTTAGCGCGGCAGATGTGGACATCTGCCGCGCACTTTGTGTCAGCTCTTGTAGGGCAGCATCCCTGCGATGCTGCCGTTCATGTAGGTCAGGTTCCTTGGAACCTGACGCCGATAAAAACGTCAGGATCACAAGGATCCTGACCTACAAGATTCTGTTGAGGGTGACGTAACCAGAAGTGCCGTCAGGCAGAGACACCTGACGGCACTTTGATCTTTGTGTCAGGATCGCGGTGCATGAGGACGTACACCTCACACAAAATGTATGAGACACCTCCCCGAATCCCCTCAGAACAGGGGATGTTCAGATATTGTAATACATCTGGAACTCGTACGGGGTGGGACGGATGCGGATTTCGTCGACCTCTTTGCGCTTGAGTTTGATCCAGTTTTGCAGCAAGTCTTCGGTGAAAACGCCGCCTTGCAGGAGGTAGTCGTAGTCGGTCTCGAGCGCGTTGAGAGCTTTGGTCAACGAGGTCGGTAACTGGTGTATCTTTGCCAACTCATCGGGCGGTAGCTGATCGAGGTTCTTGTCCATCGGCAATCCGGGATCAATCTTGTTCCTGATGCCGTCGATGCCGGCCATCAACATGGCGGCAAAGCCCAGGTACGGGTTCATCGTGCCGTCACCGGGCCGGAACTCGAAGCGCATAGTCTTGGGGTTGCGCTGGTAGCCGGGGATACGTATGCATGCGGTGCGGTTGCCGACGGCGTACGTCTCTGCCACGGGCGCTTCAAAACCGGGCACGAGCCGTTTGAACGAATTGGTTGACGGATTGGAAAAGGCCAGAATGGAATCAACATGCTTGAGCATGCCACCAATATAGTGGAGGCCTATCCTGGAGAATCTCGCCGGTCCCTTCTTGTCGTAGAAGACCGAGCCGTTCTTGTCGGCAAGGTATTGATGCACGTGGAACCCTGAACCCGGTTCATTGAAGAGCGGTTTGGGCATGAAAGTAGCGGATTTGCCCTCGCGAAAGCACTCGTTTTTGACGAAGTACTTGGTCAACATTGTCTGGTCAGCCATTTTCAACAACGGTGAGAACTTCGTTTCGATCTCATGCTGTCCGCCACCGCCTACCTCGTGGTGATGGTACTTTAGATGAACGCCTACCTCGGCCAGCATGGCACAAATCTGTGATCGTAGATTGTAGGTGCGATCCATCGGCGGTGCGACGTGGTAGCCTTTCTTGTACGGAATCTTGTAGCCAAGGTTTTCGTCGTCCTGCTCCGCGTTCCATTCAGCTTCGGAAGAGTCCAGGTAATAGAAAGCTCTATCGGGTCCCTGGAAGAAATTGACTTTGTCAAAGACGTAGAACTCGAACTCTGGTCCTATGATCGCCTTCAACCCCGGTTTGATCTTGTTCAGAAATATCTCGGCATCGTGGGCGACCCGCCGAGGGTTACGCGTGTAAGGCAAAATCTTATCGTGGACGTCCATTATGTCACATATTATGGACAACGTAGGCCGATGATAAAACGGATCGATAAAGGCCGTGTCGGCGACGGGGATCATGATCATGTCGCCCCGCTCAATGGACGAAAACCCCGGAAGTGATGAAGCATCCACACCGACGCCGGTAGTGAAGAGATCCTTGTTCAGGGAAGATACGGGCATAGTAATATGGTGCCACAGACCGGGCAGGTCACTTATCTTCAGGTCGATAAACTCGATCTTGCGGCCTATAGCTAACTTTTTCAGTTCAGTCAGATTCATGATCGGGCCTCACAATTGTATTCGCACGATTCTATGTTTTCTTTGTCATCAATCGGCTCCAAAGTAATCAAATTCCTGCATTTGGCAAGGGATACTCGGACTGCTCAGAGTTCTCCAGGCCCCGGCAGGCAGGCCGGTCCACATATCCCTTGCCGGAGTCGCCCACCTGTTGGTATAATGAGACCAAACATCAGGAGGTTTCTATGCCGTTATTGCTTTCCAGAGAAGATGTAACACAGGTTCTGCAGATGCCCGACTGTATGGATGTCGTGGAGAAGGCGTTCGCTGAACTTGCCAAGGGTACTGCGGTCCTGCCACTCAGGATACCGATCACGCCGCCGGAGGGTTTGGCGCTCTACATGCCCGCTTACCTCAAGGAGATGGGTGCGCTGGCCTGCAAGCTGGTCAGTGTATACAAGGGCAACCCGACCAAACACAAGCTGCCGACCACCATCGGAACGGTACTGCTGCAGAACGCAGAAACCGGGCAGGTCATCTGCATAATGGATGGCGGCTACCTTACTGCGGTCAGAACCGGTGCGGTCAGCGGTGTGGCCACGAAATACCTGGCGCGCGAAGTTGACGATCAGGTAGCTGGTATCTTTGGGGCGGGTGTGCAAGCGAAGATGCAACTGTGGGCGGTGGCGGTGGCGCGCAAGTTGTCCAAAGCGATGGTGTACGATATTTCCAGCGAGGCCGCCGACAGATTCGTGACCGAAATGAGCGCCAAGCTGGAGATGGAGGTTGTCATGGTGGGAAGTGCCGAGGAGCTCATGGCCGCCGACATCATTTGCACGGCAACGTCGTCGTCGACGCCGCTATTCGATGGGGAGAAAGTACGCGAAGGTACTCACATCAACGGCATCGGCAGTCACACGCCGAACGCACGGGAACTGGACACGACAACTGTTAAGCGGTCCAAGTTCGTGGCGGACTCGACCGAGGCCTGTCTCAAGGAGGCCGGTGATCTGATGATTCCCATCCAGGAAGGCGCTTTGGACGAATCACATATTCATGCCGACCTTGGCGAGATCATCTTGGGAACGAAGTCGGGCCGTGCCAACGATAGCGAAATCACCCTGTTCAAGTCGAACGGGTTGGCAATCCAGGACGCTGCAACTGCGAAGTTAGTGTATGACCGTGCATGTGAGTCTGGAATAGGCACTGACGTGGACCTCTAACAGCGCGGCAGCGTTTTGTTATGCTGCCGTGCGTAGCGCGAAAATCAGGCTTGCCTGTCATACTGGCGAACGCCAGTATCCAGTATTCGCCCACAGAGTACGCCACCCTTCGACTCCGCTCAGGATGACGTTTCGGTAGCATCACACCTGGGTTACGCTATTTCACAGGTCGGGGAGACCTGCCCTGCTGTTTTGTCTTCCCGGTTGACCTGTCTACGGACACGGCAACGGCGCCGGGCCACCGCTGAACATATAATCGACCAGATACACCAGGTCGGAGATGTCCACCTGGTCGCTGGCGTCAACATCAGCTTCCTCCATAGACGGCGGCGGCGGACCGCCGTTGAACATGTAGTCGACCAGGTAGACAAGATCAGCGATATCGATAACGTCACCGATGATGCCGTCGATATTGCCGCGTATGCCGATACACTCCTCAACAGTTTCACAAACGTTGCCTACACCGTCCTCATCATCGTCCTCCTGACCGGGGTTGTAGACAGTAGGGCAGTTGTCGACATCGCCGCAGATACCGTCGCCGTCGGCATCGTTGTTCGGATCGAACGGACAGACATCGCACACATCGCCAAGACCGTCGCTGTCCGCATCAGTTTGTGAACTGTTGAAATCGGACGGGCAGTTATCGCAGGCGTCGGCCACGCCGTCACCATCGGTGTCCTCCTGGCCGGGATTGTAGTCATCCGGACAGTTGTCACAGACGTCGCCGATATCATCGCCGTCCACATCCGACTGGTCCGGGTTGTAGTCATTCGGGCAGTTGTCGTCGGCTTCGCATATACCGTCAGCATCCGGATCGGGGCAGCAGTTCAGCGAGTAGGTGTCGCCATGCACATAGAAGAATGGATAGCCCGGCGGCGTGACCCAATAGGCGTACCACCCATACCAGGCGTCGCAGGTGTAGTAAAAGATATGACAGGTGTCCGGCTCGGAACTGTAGTCGAACATGATCGACGGGTAGAACGGTCCGGGGCCGGTATCGGTGTAATCGACGCCGACGAAAACCGGTCCATCGACGCAGCATGGTGTGGGGAAGGTGACAGTACCGACACTGGGATAGGCAAAAGTGGTGGAGTCGCAGACGACCTGGACACGGCAAAGCTCGTCACCCGGACCGTAGCAACTGTCAGGGGGGTATTGCAGATCGTAAACCACAATGTCGAGCGTAACCGGCCACTGGTAGATGCGCGGATCGATATAATTCGGTGGGTCGAGTAGAACCAGGGACACACCGGTAATCTCAAAGGGATAGGCAGGCGCGCCGCATTCGGCCGGATCAAAGTACGTTACCGTCTGATGGCCCGGCTCATAACCATGGCTGTAGCCCAGGATGGTGTCGTTTTCCCAGTGTTTCCAGAGCGTGCAGGTATCATCAGCGCCTTTCAGCGTCGCCCAATCGAAGGGCTGCTCGGCGGGGATGAAAGTAGGTTTATTGACAACGCCGGTTGGGCCGGTGTCGGCGAACACACATGACGCTGCTGCAAGCAGCACTACCGTGAGAATCAGTTGTTTCATGGTCTATCCCTGCCTTGTTTAGGTTTGAACTCGCAATCTTCGATCGTTCCCGGCGCGCTCACTGTCGTCCTTCGGCAGCCGGTGGACAATTTCCGTATGATACGAATACAAGTTAACCGGTAGCCCGAAGAACATCAAGGCGAATTACGGTACATAACTGCTGCCGGTTCCTTCACGCAAACCATCCGCACTGTGCGCGGCAGACCTCCCGGTCTGCCCGTTTGAAAGGACGTATCCAAGTTAATCAAGGGGCAGACGAGGACGTCTGCCGCCCACAGAAACCACGGCTATGGGCACGGCGGCGGTGGCGGGCCTTGGTTGAACATGTAGTCAACCAAGTAAACCAAATCAGCGATCATTATGGCTTCATCGCCGAACGGTGGTTCCAACTCCGCCTCCTCCCAGCACTCCGGGGGAGGTCCCTCGTTGAACATGAAGTCAACCATGTAGACAAGATCAGCAATGGTGATCTGATCGTCGATATCGAAGTCGATGTTTCCGGCGAAGTCAACACAGCATGCGGCATCATATAGTGAGCTATAGGCGTACACCACGCCTGAGGATCCAAACGTGACACAGGCGAGATTCCCCGCGCCGTCGCCATTGATATCTCCAACCCCAAGATGCATAACATCACCCGCACAACTCTGCTCGAAGTATGCCTCGCCGGTCGCGCCGTCGAGAGCACGCACGAGTCCGTCATCGGAACCGACCAGAGCGTCATCCTGGCCGTCGCCGTTGAGGTCGTAACCGAGTACGCAGTTTATTTCGTCACCGGCCTCGAAGCTCCACAGTTCCGCGCCGTTGGTGCCGTCGAAGGCGTAGACGATGCGTTCGTTGTAGTTGGTGCCAACGATGAGATCAGCCGCCTTGTCCCAATTCAGATAGGCGTGACTGAGACCGTAGTCGGAGCAGGGTTCCATAGGACCGGAACTCCACATCTCAGTGTGCGTAACGCCGTCGACCATGATAACCTTGCCCATCGTAGCGCCCATCTTCTTGATGCCGATAGCAACATCCAGCACACCATCGTCGTTGGCATCCATTACCTCGCAGTGGGCGGCGTACTGTGTGCCGACAGCGTACTCCCAAAGCGTACTGCCGTCAGCGCCGTCCATCACGACCATTTTTCCGCCCACGATCGCAACCACGTCGATCGGTGGAACACCGTTCATCTCGGCCAACTCGATTTCCTCCGGAT
>DAOVOW010000035.1 GCA_030629485.1 bacterium | reverse complement strand
TCATTACTGTTGTAAACGTACAGCACAGGGGTGGTCGTAGTTATACTGTCCGGCATCACCGGCGAGTGCGGGCTGGGAGTAGATGGCGCCCGGTTGGCCTGCTGCTGCCCGCAGGTGCCGTCGTCAAAGCCAGCCGTGTTTAGTAGTGTCAGCGTGTCTAGGCCACCTTCGGTAGTATTGCCAACCGTGAAGTTGTTGTTAACGACAGTGTCAGTTCCCATGACAGCTTTGATGCGGAAGTCATTGAAAGCAGTCGAGTCGCCGGCGTACGACTCAAACCAATACGAAACGACGCCGGAGACGAGGCCGCAACTATTGGTCGTACCACTAAGGACCAATTGGTCGTAGTTATTCCACACCGAGCAGGCAGCGCCGGCAACCTGCAGGTCATTGTTACCCACTACACAGATCTGCAGCGTTCGCTCGATCCGGGCACTCGTCGTTGACCCTCCCGGTTCCCAATACATACTCGTGTCTGAGATGCCATCGTAATAAATATCCCGGTAACGGTTGTTCGGACTGGTGCCATACTGGCAGAAAATAGTCCAGAAATTGGGATTGACAGTGCCGACGGAGCCGACTGTGTCATCCCGTATAAACCAATTGGGCGCCTCAGCACCCCACCCCCCGATAGAGTAAATGTATCCCGATGAATAGATTTGATTGCCATACCATTCATTGCCTATGCTAAAACCCATATCGCTTCGCGTTCTAAGTCCACCCGCCAGAACTGTACCGCCGACACTTACATTGCGAATCTCAAAATAGTTGTTGTAGAAGACTACACTCGTATCGCGTCCCACCGTACCGTTTACACCCGCATACCAATCAACCCCAAGAGCGTCATTCCCTCGGAAATTGCTACCACCCAACTCGGTTGAGTCGGTATCCACTGTCAGGTAAAACTCGTTATCGTAGATTCTAATCCTATGGTTCCCCCCCTTTGACTTCACTCCTTTACAGTTCATATACCCGTAATGTGTGTCCAGGCCTCGGTGACCATAGACAACATTGTTGTATATCAACGTAGTGTCTTCATTGGCATAGGCAACAGGCACTCCACCAAGAATAAATCCGCCATCAAGTCCGGCATAGTTGCTGTCAGTAAGAACCAGGTTGTCGTGCCACTCGCTGCCCCCCCAGGGACCGCCGGAAAAAGCGTAGGATTGAGTCGTGCCATGAAGAAAATTACCATCGGGATAAGTGTATAGGTCATTGCGAGCATCGACCGTCACAGTGCAACCGTAAATAAACTGGAGACCCAAGACTGAAAATGCCCCGTGGATAGCATTGTCTATATGAACACCGTAGGCCTTGAAGTGATATTCGTCGCCTGAAATGCTGGTGCTGGGGTAAGTAAGGCGAAAGACCTCGGCCTTCCATTCCCGGGAAGTATAGCCGCAACCGTCATGCCGGTAATGCCCGCCACGGACTTCAAGATTCTTGTAACTCTGGTAGCCGGTTGTATAAACAATAGCCGCATCGAACCCGCCGACGATGACGTTGACGCTGTCAAGAAACAATCCGTTGCAACCTCGTATCCGAATACCCCTACAATTATAGGCGGTACCGGCCCCGCTAACGCCACAATTAGAAACACCGTGCAGGATAGTACCACCGCGAACCGCGATATTGGAGGCAGAGCTGCGGTCTATGTTGATTCCATAATAACTGTCTCCATAGTCAGTCCCGAATTCCAGGGTGTCATTGCCCAAATCGAAAAGAACGTTAGCTGTAGCATTCCCAACAGAGATCCCACTGCCGGTGGTTGTTATCTTTGTACCAGAAATCCTCACGGTGTCCCCGGCGTAGCCCGATGTCATCACATAGGGCAAGCTGTCATTCGTTATTATGTGGATTGTGGCCTTGACTGGCGCCCCAATCAGCAAGCATCCCAGGGCAATAAACTTAATTACATCCCAGACTACTACGCCGATGCTATTATCACACTCTTGCCTTTTCATATGGTCACTCCTTACAAAGCTTGCACGGGTGGTCGGTCGAACAAGATGCGCCAATCCACTCTACCGGCCTTCCGGTTACCTTATTGTACTAGTTAGGGGCCTCGACTGCCCGGCTTCAAACATATTTTACCCCTGACATCAATCCAACTCTGGTTACACTTAACAATGGCCAGAGCCAATCTGGTATCACCAAACGATAACGCAATTTTGTAAAAACTCTCAGAAACAAAACAAGTCAACAAAAAACAAGATGCATGTCTCCGGCAAAGAACACTGCAAAAAGGTTGCCGTTGGCAAGTTGCCCGACCCTTATTGTAAACCCTTGCAAAACAAACGGATACGAAGTCTGGTGAGCCGCTTACCGACTCCTGTCTGTTCACTATTTGAACGCAGTCGTGCAACTCTGAAGCAAACTCAGACTGTCTGCCCCGACTTCACGGCTATTGGCCAACTGTTCAGTGATAATACAGCCAGACAGGCTGAACAACTGCGGCAACGCATGCAAAGCTGACGCGTGTTCATATTATATTGCCTGTCCCGCAAGCTTTTCGTAGATTCTCTGCGAACAAACAGTTCCCGGCAGGCATAGTTGGTTTATGAAAAAGTCTTCGAAGATTATCATAGGTATACTAATTCTCGGCAATGTTCTTGGTGTTTATTTTGTCTTCAGAGGGCTGAGCTACCGCAGGGCCGCAAATGTCTATCTGGACAAGTACACCAACGTTGTTGCTGAGTTCTCGCGGCGTTCAGTTTATGCCGAGGATAACCACCGGATGGCTGACCTTGAGCCGGTCAAGAACCGCCTTGTCTTTTTCGGGTCGCAAGTGACCAGCAACTGGCCCCTCAATCATCTTTCCGATTCCTGGGAAGTCATAAACCGTGGAATTCCTCACCAGCGGGCAGCCGGATTCCTGCTCCGCTTTCGACCCGACGTTATTGAGTTGCAGCCCAGAGTGGTGGTGATCGAAATGAGTTCTTACAATCTCAGGCCGCCGGTGACAGCCGGCGAACTGACTGAATATGTCTTTTCAATGGCCGAACTGGCAAGGCTGCACGACATTATCCCCGTCATCCTTACCATCATCCCCCCGGTCAGGGATTCATCGGATCTGTCAGTTATCGAAGAAGTAGAAGGATACAGCCTGATCGATTCGATCACGCAGTTCAACTCTGTGGTCAAACAATTCTGCGCTGAGCAGGGAGTATTCCTGGTTGATGCTTGTCAATTGCTGACTGACACCAATGGCTACCTTGCACCGGAGTATTCCGCAGCTGCGATTGATCCCAACTCTTCCGGCTACGCCCGGATCACTCGTGCCGTGGAGCAGGTTCTGACTAACATCAAATGACTGTGTCAGCTCGATCCGAAATCTTAAGAATCCAGTTTTGTGCTCGAATGGCCCCGTCCGGGGCGGAGTGATCTCCACAGTTCATAAAGAAATTCCCAGCCAAGTCCCAAGTGAATCGCCAGGCTGCTGCCAAGCGCCAACGACGCCGAAAGGACAGCCCTGAGAACAGGCATTCGTGACGTCGATTATACATATCTGAGGCCATGGTTCTATTATTGGTATAATCCAAGGTTCCGGTCTGTGGCTTCTCTAATTATAGTTGCATTGGCGTTCCGGGTCAACAGATCGTTTAGTTGTCGCATCGGAGCCGAAAACGCGGCGGCATTATCCATGGGACGGCCACGCCCGAAATTAGTTGAAAGTGTAATACCACGAGCGTTATGTTGTTTCTGCCGTGGATAAGAGCACGGGACGTCCGATATCGAAGGATAAGAGCGAAACAGCATGATGTTGAACAATCAAAAAGTCGTTGACCATCTGAGGAACCATTGGCGGGCATACTCGCTACTGGCCCTGGTCGTTGTGTTGAACATACGGGTCGTGTGGGATATGGTGGCCGACTGGTCTGCCGATAGCAGCTATTCGCACGGCTTTCTGATCGTCCCCATATCAATCTGGCTTTTCTGTCGCCGGCGAGGCGAGTTGGTTTTCCCCGGCGCTCGAACGAAGTGGGGATGGGCCGTCTTGGTTGTGGGGGGAGCCGGTATAGTTCTCGGCACGGCTGCCAATGAGTACTTCACCCTCAGACTGTCCCTGGTTCTGATGGTCAGCGGATTGGCCCAAGTTTATCTAGGCGCGCCCAATTTCCGCAAAGTCTGGTTCGCTTTTTTCTTCTTGCTGTTCATGATCCCCATTCCAGCCGTTATCTACAACTCCATAACGCTGCCGTTGCAGCTCTTGGCCAGCAAGATATCGATTAGTCTTCTTCAGGTGATAGGGGTGCCATCTTCACGGAGCGGGAATATAATCAATCTGCCGGGATGCTCACTCGAAGTAGCTGACGCTTGCAGCGGACTCCGGAGTTTGGTCAGTTTGCTGGCGGTGGCTGCGCTTTGGGGACATTTGAGTCTGCCGAAAGGCATCAAGCAAGTGGTTCTGCTGGTCGGGGCGGTGCCGATTGCCATCCTGGTCAATACGGCGAGAGTGTTCGTGGTGGCGGTTGGAGTGTATGCTGTGAGTACGGACTTTGCCGAGGGATTCCTTCACGAACTGGCAGGCATGATGGTTTTTGTCGGCGCCTTGGTAATCACCTTGTTGTTCGGAATGGTACTGCGATGGATCGGAAATCGTTCACATCCGTCATAGCAATTGTGGTGGCCGTGTTTCTGCTGTCGACGGCGATCAGATACGGTCAGCCAGAGACGGCGGCGGACGTGAGCTTCGATGACTTTCCGGCTCATCTGGGCGGCTGGACCGGCCTTCGCGACAGTATTCCCGGCTACACCCTCGACATGCTAAATCCAATCGACATTTTCTCCGGTACCTACACAAACCATAAAGGCGACCAAGTACACCTGCTGTTCGACTTCTTCTCTCAGGACGGGGGACCTCACTCTCCACGCAACTGTCTGCCCGGTTCGGGCTGGTCGATCCTTGACGCTGAACCACGGACGATTCAACTTGGGGACAGGAGTATCACAATCCACCGCTTGCAGGTCGAGAGGGCCGGGGCGGCCTATGTGATGGATTTCTGGTATGTAACGCCGTTTGGCGAGACAGCCAACGACTTCGTGTTCAAACTCCACGAATTGGCCACGTCGCTGGTCTTTCTTCCTCGAAAAGTCGCCTTTATCCGCGTCGTCGCAGCCAGAAACCCCGCAAGTCTAGCAGCCTTGGACGAATTCGAGCAACTGTTCATTCCGGAAGTGTACTTGCAACTACCGTTCCACCGCTGAGAGGCTAAGCCCGGACATTTCACAAAAAAAGGTGGCGAAGTCTTTTAAGCCTCTGTTTTCGATCCATCTCAATGAAAATCCAAAACCGCCGTCAGACTTTTGTTTGTTAGGCGCCCTACGACATCATCCCCGCGCAAGAAACCCTTCCGGGAACAATGGCGCTAAGGACCTGATCCCGAATAAGAAAAGGGAAGACTGCCCATAATTCTGCAGCCTTTCCTCGGCGCACAAGGTAAGCCTGTAATCCGCAGCGGCGACGGTCTCTATTTCAGCAGGACCATCTTCTTAGTCTCAGTATACTGGTTCGTCTCAAGTCGATAGAAATAAATCCCTGACGCCACCTGAGATCCTCCGAGCCTGGTGCCGTTCCAGATCTGTTCATATCGTCCTGGCGGCTTGATACCCTCAAGCAGTGTAGTGATGGTTTGCCCGCGGATATTGTAGACAGTCAGTCGGACATAAGAAGTGGTAGGGATTGAGTATTCAATGGTCGTCGTCGGATTGAACGGATTGGGGTAGTTCTGCGCTAGCGAGAAATCCAGCGGCAACTCCTGCTTGTCGTCGGCATCAAGAACCAACTCAACCTTGGCTTCTCCGTGGACGACGTTGGAAATCGGCGAGACATTCCCTTGGTTGTCAACAGTCTTTATGGCGACATAGTACAGATTCCCCGGGGTCAGATTGGGAATGGTAAAGCTTTCCAGTGTCCCGGCCTGATGCGGCGACGGCGGGTTGGTCACAGTGGCCGCTTGGCTCCAGTTCGATTCGTTAATGGGGCCACCACAGATTCTGATGATGTAGCTGTCGGCGGTACCCCAGAGGCTGTCGTCTCCCACCGCCGTCCAGTCCAGGTCCAAATCACCTGACTCGGCACCGGGACCGGCCTGAAGATCCTCGGTGGCGGCCGGAGGAAACTGATCATCCGTCACATAGAAAGCGATGTTGGAGATGGTTGAGAAATTGCCGGCATCATCGACAGCCTTTATGGCAAAGTAATACGTGGTTTCTGAGAGAAGATCTTCTACGGTAAAGGTCTCTTCGGTTCCCGCCGGGCCAGGTACCAGAAAGTTTTCGGGAGTCTCGGCATCCTCGAAATCGCTGGCCAATTGAGTTGAGTCAACGGAAAATCTGATGTCGTAGGCCGAGGCCTGTCCGGTAAGACTGTCGTCACCAGGTGCGGTCCAGATCAGAGTGCACGAACTGTGACCCGTAGCGGGTGTATCGGCTTTGGTACCTGCTCCAGCGATGAGAACTAAGGTAAACAGAATGAGAGCAGCGCCCCCGAGTCGACGCAGGTGATTGCAGGAGCGGTAAACTGGGTTTCTATTGAACACGATGCCTCCAATCCATCCATTTGGCAGAGAAAGAGCCCCGCGGTAATACCTGACTATTCGGCACAACCACAAGGTGCTTCCACACCTTTTGACAGACACGTCGGTGGAATCGCAAGTTCGGTGCCAATCGAACCGAGCTACCGGCAATCAATACGTCGTGGTAAAAGCGAGCAACAGCCCCCCTGTAATCCTCTGTAACGCAAGCGATAGGAGCGGACTCGGCGCGACAACTGGGGACGGATATCGTAGTTCGACGCACAAGAGAGAGCCTGTTGCAGGACGCGACTGGTTGGATTCTATACATCCGTGTAAGCCGATTCGCTTCCAAAGTCCATTAACTCAACACTTATCAAAAGGTTGAGACGGCATGCTCAAAAGAGCTTCAAGTTTTTCATTCTGCGAAGGAATTGATCACCGCCTGTTTACCGACGACCAACCCATTTCCAATTCGAGACCCAACCTCGCCATGACAAAGCCTAACGTCAACAAAAAATCTTCCCAGTCCGGGAAGAAGATTCCAGATAACAACCCTACGAGTCGTTCTGAATGCTTGACCACAGAGCTGGAGCTATCGAAGTCCAGCACCAACGAAAAGCGGCAGCGGGTACCGAGTACCGCTGCCGCTCATGGCACTGTGTCATGCCCGGATGATTCTGGACATCATGGCGACGCCTGAAGATCCGTTATCGCCACCGGAGGAGTCTGATCCGAAGTTGTTGCCGTAGCCACGTTGGACAGACCGGACCAATTGGGTACTTCATCACCGACCTTGATGGCGATGTAGTAACTGGTGCTTTCTTCAAGCCCGCTTATCGTGAACGATTCAATCTCGCCGCTTTGCTGAGGTGACGGCTCACCGGTTACATGGGCGGCGTTATCCCAATTGGCTTCCGTGATGGTCGAGGTTGCGAATCGAATGTCGTAGAAAGTGGCCGTTCCGATAATTCCGTCGTCACCGGTGGCCGTCCAGACAAGATCAACGGTGGTGCCGGTGGCGTTCAGGGCTACCAGATCGTCCAGAGCCGCCGGTGCGACCGCCTCGGTCTCGGTGACGCCCGAGGCTACGTTGGAAAGACCCGACCAATTGGGCACCTCATCGGCCACCTTGACAGCGAAATAGTAGGTGCTGTTTTCATTGAGACCGTAAACAGTAAACGACTCCTGACTACCGGTCGGCTGGGGCGCCGGTTCGTTCTGGACTTGGGTGGCGGAGTTCCAGTTCGATATATTGATAGGAGAACTCGAATACCTGATGTCATATTCGCTGGCCGTACCATTAGTGCCGTCATCACCCGTTGCCGTCCAGGTGAGAGCGATTGAGCTATCGGTCGGATTAACCGCAGCCAGGTCGTCCAAGGCGGCAGGGGCGTCCTGCTCGGCATCAGTTATGGCGCTGACGACATTGGACAGGGCCGACCAGTTGCCGACTTCGTCGCTCGTCTTGATGGCGAAGTAGTAAGTAGTGCTCGGACTGAGATTCGTCACAGTGTAGCTCTCGGCGCTGCCTGCCGTCTGGGGCGACGGCTCGCCGGTCGCCTGCATGGCCACAGCCCAGTTGGCCTCGGCAATAGTCGCAGTAGAGTACCGTATATCGTAGGCACTAGCCGTGCCGCTGTCACCGTCATCCCCGGGAGCACTCCAGTTGAGGGTCACGGTATTGGCGCCGGCGGCACCGGCGGGTGCACCAAGAATGACGGCGGTAAGTAAGAAAAGAACTACTCCCCGCGATTGAATGGTGGTGGAACACCGAATCGTGTGGGTTCCTGTCATTTGCATCTCCTCCTTATTAGTCCATCGTAACCGTTCTGCGAAATTGCCTCTAATGCAAATGCAGTACCATCGACTCATGAATCTCGAATCATGTTTGTGAGAAAGCAGTTAGGACGGGCGACCCATACGTCGGTGGCCCTTGAAGGCGCAGATCGCTGTTCAGTTCGCCACCAGTGGTCATTGTTTCAACATGAAACGAAGCCGGATAGGTTCAACTTTGCACTTGTATTCGGTGTAGACGAAACAGATATTGTCACGAATGAATAAGGCGATAAGACATGTTTGGTGAAGATTTCATACAGCGAGCGATTTTGGCCGCGCCGACCATCCTGTTTGCGCTGACTGTGCATGAGTTTTTTCATGCCTGGACGGCGCTCAGATTCGGCGACACGACGGCCCGCGACATGGGACGGCTGACCCTGAACCCTTTGGCTCATCTTGATCTGATGGGTACGGCCGTTTTCTTCCTTTCCCAGTTTCGTTTCGGCTGGGCCAAACCGGTGCCGGTGAACCCGATGAATCTTCGCGGCAATGTGCGTGTTGCCGATTTCTGGATCTCCGCGGCCGGACCGCTGTCGAACATGGGACTGGCTCTGATCTTCGGCATTATCCTCAGGATGGTGTTGTTCCTCGACATGCCGATACCGCTGGTGGTGGTAAAGTTCCTCCTGCTGTCGGTGATAATTAACGTCTCGCTGGCCTTCTTCAACCTGATCCCGATGTATCCTCTTGACGGCTCGCATATTCTGAGAAACATCCTTCCGGCGAGGTACGAAGCGGCCATAATACAATTCGAGAGAATCGCGCCGTTCATCCTGTTGCTGTTGATTATCACACGGGTCTTTTGGTTCGTCCTGGGACCGGTGGTGTCGCTCTTTGTCTATCTCTTTTGCGGCGTCTCTATTTCATGAACCGATCGACTTTCACGCTCGCCCTTGCCGCCGTGTTGGCTGCTATCGCCGGCTGCGGTCCGAAGTTTGGCGCTAAGCCGTCTGCCGATGAATACCGAGCATCCGATCCCGGTAAGAAAGTCCAGGTCGAGGCGTACCTTTTCGATGCCAAGATTCGACGTGACGGCAAACCGACCTCGTTCCGGCTGCACTTATATCAGACCGATACGGTAGTCGCCATGGGTGGTCGGGGATACCTGGGCAAGGGTGCCCTGAAAGGTCTTTTGACCACCGATTCCATCGAGGTTTACTTTCCGACACGAAATGAGTATCTGCACGAAGCTGTGCGCGACCTGTTGTTCACCTCGAACTGCACGCACACAATGCCGCAACTGGATTTCCCATCTCTCTTGAGATCGCTGCCACAAGAGCAGGACTTCGGAGCCGGTTTGATCGTTCGCCGCGATGATAGCGACCGCAAGCGTCCCCGGTTTATCCTGACCTGGACCGACTGCGCCTGGCAACTGGAGTTGGAATACGATCACCGCAAAACTGGTTGGCGCCTGCGTGAAGTCCGCTTTGAGGATGGCGACAAGGTTTCGTTTACGGCCAAACGGCGCGCCCATAAGGCCTCGACCAAGGTTGATCGCAAGAAGTTCGATCTCGGGGCAGAACCCGGCGTGACCCGCATAACCCCCTGACTTGCCTTCACTTATACGAGTTGACTTGAGTCTGCGAATGTGGCATATTATAGTTTGTGCTCGATTTGGAGTTTGAATGTGAATTTGTATCGACGGACATTTTCGATTCTGCGGCCGTACCTCAGGCAACTGGTCACGGCTTCAACGTCAGCGGCCTTGCACGCCTTGCTGTCAGGAATGATGGTCTGGATGGCGGGGCCTCTCCTGATGACCCTGTTTCAGGTGGAGGCGCCTCTGTCGATGGAGCCGGCGCCAACCGAAATCCATGCAACTCCGGAGCCGGGCTCAACGGAATCGTCCGCAGCCGACGGTTTGGTCACCGAGGTGAGCAGCGGCATCGATGCCGTGCGCGATTCGATGAAGAACTGGGTGCACGACCTGGTCGAGGCCGAGACCCGGCAGGACACCCTCATAAACTTCTGCTGGCTGATCATGCTGATTGCCATCGGTAAGAATCTGTTCATGTATATGCAGGGGTTCTTCATGGCCTTTGTGCAACAGTCGGTGATCCGTTCGTTGCGTGACCGTCTTTTTGAGAAATACCAACGTCTCTCGCTCGACTATTTTCACCGCCGTCGCACCGGTCAGATTATTTCGCGTGTCACCAACGACGTAGTCGTGCTCAACGAATCAATCGACCTCGGCTTCAACCATCTGGTGGCCGACACGATACTGGCCCTGACGTTTTTCTCATTCCTGATTAT
>DAOVOW010000104.1 GCA_030629485.1 bacterium | reverse complement strand
GCACACGGTTACGCGCCTTCAACGCCTTGTCGGGATTATTGAATGGCGAGTTGATGTTGGGCGCCTTCAGGATGCCGATAAGAATGGCGCAATCATTGAAATTGAGTTCGCTGGGTTCCTTGGAGAAAAACAGGTGGGAAGCGGCGGCCACACCGTAGGCGCCTCGGCTGAAGTAGTACTGGTTCAGGTACATCTCCAGGATTTCTTCCTTGGAATAGGTGCGTTCCAGCTTGATAGCCGTAAGCCCTTCTTTGATTTTTCGCTCAACGGTTTTTCTGCGCGTGAGAAACAGCATGCGAGCCAACTGCTGAGTGATGGTCGATGCACCCGCTGCAAATCTGCGCTTAACGAGATTGGTGGCGGCGACCACGGCGACCCGGCGCACATTGATACCCCAGTGATCGTAGAACTCGTGGTCCTCTGATGCCATCAGCAAATCGATCAGATGCGGCGGCATTTCGGCAAGCGGTGTCAGGACGCGGTTCTCAGTGTAGAACTCTTTCAGCAGGATGCCGTTACGATCGTAGATTTTGGTCTTGAGGCTGGGCTCAATATTGTGCAACTGTTCAAACGACGGCAATTCAGACTGATAGACTCGGTAGGTGCGGTAGCCGACGATGATCGCGAATACGATGCACAGCAGCAAGAGAACCAGGATAGAATTGCGCACCCGATGACTCTGAAACCGACGTTGATTTACAGCTTTTGCCATATGCTTATGATCCGCTCGTTACCATTTCAAGTCAACCAAAAACCACAGTCTTGATAACACGTTGATTTTATACAACTGTTTTACTATCGTGGGGCCGGTATCGACTACGGTCCGAAGGAAAATCAATAGACGTCAGGCAGATGCCGATACAGGATGTCAGATATCGTGAAGGAGTAGCAGTTGGTCGAAGAAGCTGAATTATCACCGGAAACCAGGCGTGAACTGGACAAGCAGTTGAAGTTGATCTCGCGCGGCACGGTTGAGATGCTGCCGGTCGGGGAATTCGAGAAACGTCTGGCCGAGTCAATCGAGCAGAACCGGCCGCTTCGTGTCAAACAGGGATTCGATCCGACCTCGCCGGATATTCATCTGGGTCACACGGTCGGGATCCGCAAGCTCAGGCAGTTCCAGGACCTGGGCCATAAGATCGTACTGATTGTCGGCGATTATACCGCCATGGTGGGTGATCCCTCCGGCCAATCAGCCACGCGGCCGCAGCTCACCTATGACGACATCATGAAGAACGCTGAGACGTATCAGGAGCAGTTCTTCAAGATATTGGACAAGTCCAAAACAGAAGTCCGTTTCAATGGTGAATGGTTCAAGCAGATGGAGTTCATCGAGGTCATGCATCTGGCCACCAAGTACACGGTGGCGCGGATGCTGGAGCGGGATGATTTCACAAAACGTTTACGACGGGGCACTCCGATTTCGATTCACGAATTGTTCTACCCCTTGTTGCAGGGTTATGATTCAGTGGCGATCAAGGCCGATGTGGAAATCGGCGCTACCGAACAAACCTTCAACCTGCTGGCCGGGCGCACTATTCAAGAGGCGTACGGTGTCAGACCGCAGTTGGTGCTGACGATGCCGATTCTGGTCGGGCTGGACGGCGAGAGGAAGATGTCGAAGTCTTTGGGCAATTATATCGGGGTCGACGAACCGGCTCGCGAGATTTTCGGCAAAGTCATGTCGTTGCCGGATAAGCTAATCTACAGTTATTACGAACTGGCCACCGACGTCGATGAGCAAATGCTTGAGCAGGTGGCAGATCGACTGAAGAACTCCGATGTGAATCCTCGCGATGTGAAGATGGAACTGGGAGAGCACCTGGTCGATACGTACCACCCCGTGGGTTCGGGGCGCACAGCGCGAGAGGAGTTTGAGCGGATATTCTCGCAGAAGAAGTTACCCGATGATATCCCGGAACTCAATATCGCGCAGTTAAAGAAGTTGGAACTTGATCCGACCCGGGTGTATCTGGTTCATCTTATTGCTAAGGCGAAGCTCTCGAAATCAAACGGGGAAGCACGGAAACTGATCAGCGCGGGCGCTGTTACACTGGATGGAACCAGGATTACCGACCCTGATTATGAATTCGGGTTGGAGTGTGAGATGGTTCTCAAGGTCGGCAAGCGACGTTTCTTGAAGTTAGTGCCGAATTGATCGCAGAACCGACCGAGGTGGAAATCGTATAAGTGATAGCCGCCGGTGGACATTTCGCCGGCGTGTGGTCGGGTTGGCTTTTCGATATCCGCCTCATATGATACCACCGGGTTGACGAAAAGCTGTGGGATGAAAGATGCTGATGGGAGTGAGTAATTAACAATCGTGACTCCAAAACTGTGACGACCAGGGTAATCCTGACCTTGAGCCTCTTGACGTTGGTGTTGCTGGCCGGTTGTGGCTCCAAGGCACTCAAGAACCGGCTGGGCACGAACATCCGTTCCGGTCAGGCCGAGGCATCGACCCGACCACTGAGTCTCAGGGACGATCCGGAGTGGATACACCCCAAGGCTTTTCATTACTACTCCAACGCCGTGCTTTTCGAGTTGTCCGGGTACATCCGCGAAGCGGCCGAGGGCTATAAGCGTGCTTTGCAGTTTCATCCGGATTCGTACGAGATACGCTATTCATTCGCCCGAATGCTTGTCTATCTGAAGCGTTACGAAGATATCCCGGCTGCCCTGGAACCGATAGAGCCCAGGGATGTCGATGTGTACATCATGCTGGCCTCGGCCTATCGAAATCTCGGAGAGAATGACTCCGCGCGGGCTGCCTACCTTCAGGCGGTAGCTCTGGATTCACTGAATCGGAGGGCGTACGCCTACCTGGCCTCATCCTATCAGACACGGGGCGATTTGGATTCCCTGACCTGGGCCTACCGCAATATGGCCCGCCTGGCGCCGGATGATTTCGCGCTCCAGTACGAGCTTGGTAAGCTGTACGCTCGGAGCGGCGATATCGATGCGGCCAAGGAAGCTCTGGCCAGGTCAATCGAACTGGAACCGGGCGCCGGTAATATTCTGGCCTACGTGCGTTTGGGCGAACTGTACCAATCGGCTGAACAACCAGACTCGGTGGCGATTGTGCTCAAAGCGGCTTTGGCCGTGGCCCCGGACGATATTATCATCAACCGTTACCTGACCAGCTATTATATAGACCGTGACTCTTTGCTCGAGGCTCTGCCGTACGCTCGCACTATGGCTCGCCTGGCGCCGGATGACCACGCGGCGCGACATCGGCTGGCCATGGTATACTTTGGACTGGACTCGCTGGACCAGGCCGACTCGATCTTCACCGGCGAGGTTGCGGCGGGTGAGCGTAATCTGGCCAATCACTTTTATCTGGGGCGGATAGCTACCCTCCAGGAGGATTACCTGCGTGCTCGTGATGAGTTTATCAAGCTGACTCAGATAGTGGACACAGTTGCCCAGGGTTGGCTGGATCTCGGGTTCGTATACCGGAAACTGGAGCAAGATGACAACGAAATAGGGGCGTACCGCTCCGGCCTGGCGCTGGTGCATGATCCGGATGAACGGACCCGTTTGCTTTTTGCTCTGGGGGCTGCCTATGAGTTTACCGGTGATGTTCAATTATCGATGGAGACCTTCGAGGAACTGCTGGCCACTTCGCCCGATCATGCTGGGGCCTTGAATTATCTCGGCTACATGCTGTGCGATCGAGGTGACCGGCTGGATTACGCCAAGGGCTTGATCGAAAAAGCCGTAGCCCAGGAACCGGATAATGCCGCCTTCCTCGACAGTTATGGTTGGGTGTTTTACCGTTTGGGAGAATTCGGCCAGGCATTGCCACACTTGCAGCGAGCCGCCGAGCTTGACAACGACCCGGTAATTCTCGATCATCTGGGGGACACGTATGAAGCTCTCGGTGATATGGAGCAGGCACGTCAATGGTGGCACAAGGCGCTGGAACAAAAGCCCGACGACGAATCGATCAAGAAGAAGCTCGGTCTGTGAGCACGCCCGGTCGACCGCTTTTCTTTTATCTACTGACAACTCTGCTATTGTACATGGCTTGTGCCGAGGAATTGCCGCCGCCCGGTGGTGAGGCCGACACAACCGGGCCGTACCTGCTCGGTTCCGAACCTCCGTCCGGTGCTGTGAATGTCGAGCCCGGCAACAAGGTCACCCTTTATTTCTCCGAACATATCACCAAACCCACCAGGGGAGAGGCGATTTTCATTTCCCCGCGTCCCTCTGCCGACCCGAAAATCAAGTGGCGCAGTGACAATGTCACTATTATTATGGCGGACAGTTTTGCCGTCGACCAGACATATATTATCTCAGCCGGTACAGCCATAAAAGACCTGCGCGGCAACCAACTCGACAGCACGCTTACAATAGCCTTCACAACCGGCGCGGTTATTGCCGAGGGCCGCACGGCTGGCCGGATCTTCAACGAGAAGAGTCAGCCGAAGAGCGATCTGATAGTGGCCTTGTATCGACCGTCCGAATTGCAGGTGGGTACGCCGCTGGACTCGGTCGATGCGCTTTATATCGCCCAAACGAATGCGGAGGGGGATTTCTCGATCGGTTATCTTCCCAGTGAAAGGTTTGACCTGATTGCCTACGACGACCAAAACCACAATGGCCGCTTCAATTCCGGTCACGAACCGTTCGCAGTTCCGGATCGCCATATACTGATCGGGGGAGACGCACCCCTGGAGCAGCTAATGTTGACTCTGAATGAGCGGGACACGATACCGCCGGAGATCCTTTCGGCAGCCCATATGCCTGACGGCATGTTGCGGCTGCGATTATCCAAAACCATCGACCTGAAACGGTTGAGTGAGAATCCGGATTGGTGTGTCCTGACCTCCGCTGACAGCAGCCTCGTTAAACCGGCCGTGGCTTTGCTGGAGTCGGCTGATGAATCGCAGGCGATGTTGAACCTCTGGCCCGGGCAGCTGCTGGAGGGTGATTACTCTTTGTCGTTGACCTATGATGGCGCGCGTACGCCCATCGGCTTTGCGAAAATTACCGTGACCGACGACGAGGACGACAATCCGCCTCGGATAGAGCGCTTTCTTCCCGACAACATTCCGATGTTTGCCGACGAGGTTGTCATTGAGTTGACTTTCTCCGAACCGTTGGATACCACGCTGTTCACGCCTGAGACATTCCTGTTGTGGTTGCAGCCGGACGAGCCGGTTGAGGTTACGCCATCCTGGCTCGACCCGCTACGCCTCTTGCTGACCCCCGACGCGCTTGAGCCGGGCGCGAGATATCGCCTGGAAATAACCGAGTTTGAACTAGCCGATCCGGCTGGTAATCGGGTGGGAGACAGTCTCCGGCACCATGTTTTCACAGTCATCGATGCCGACTCGCTGGGGTCGATTTCCGGTGAGACTTTGATCGAGATTGCCGGTAAAGAAAACGATCCGGTCATGCTGTCATTCAGCAAGGTCGGTGAGCACCGCACTTTTGATATGGCCACCTCATCCGGCGCCTTCAAGATTGACCTGCCCGCGGGCAAGTATCTGTTATCGGGGTTTATCGACTCCGACGGTGACGGTGAAAAGGGCAACGGTTCCGTAGAACCTTACGCCTTAGCCGAAACAATAGCTGAGTTTCCGGACACGATAGCGGTTCGGGCCAGATTCGAAACAGCCGGAATACAATTTGAGTTTAGGTGATAACGATGTATGAACTATTAGAAAAACTACCGCTGCCACCTCTCCTTCAGACAGTGGCCGGGATCGTCGCCATCATTCTTTTGACAATACTGTTTGCGAGTATGGCGCGACTAATACTGAGCCTGATTGCCGACCGCATCGCCAGGCGTACGCGAACGGATCTCGACGACAGATTATTGGCCGGGATCAAGCGGAGAGTCCCTTACCTGGTATTCGTCATTGGCGCCGTGGCTCTGTTCAATTACCTGGAGCACATATCCGAAGGCGGCGCGCCGGTGCTGTTCCGGACCATAGATGGCGCTCTGTTCGTCGTCGGTGTATACATCGTTACCGTCATGATTGTCGGCGTGATCTCAACACTGCTATCCTGGTACACAGAAAACATCGCCTCCCGCACTGAGACAACGCTCGATGATGAGTTCGTCCCCCTGGCCGATCGCGTGATCAAGATTATTGCCTATGTACTGGCGCTCCTGATTATCCTGGACCATTTCAGCGTCGACATCATGGGTCTGGTAGCGGTGCTGGGCATCGGGTCGCTGGCTATTGCGCTGGCGGCGCAGGAAACGATTGCCAACATGATCGGCGGCTTTGTGATCATGATCGACCGTCCTTTCCGCGTGGGAGATCGAGTGCGGCTTGGCGACGGTACCACGGCCGTGGTCGATCAGGTCGGAATTCGCTCCACCAAGTTTCGCACCTTCGACAACACTCTGATCATCGTTCCCAACTCCGAACTGATGAAGTCAACCGTTCACAACCTCACCTATCCTCATCCGAGGCTGCGCGTGCAGATAGACGTCGGCGTGGGCTACGATTCCGACATAGATCAGGTTCGACAGGTGATGCTTGACGAGGCCGATAATCATTCCATAGTGCTCGCCGACCCAAAGCCCAGTTGGTATTTCCTTGAATTCGGCGACAGTTCACTCAACGTGTCGTTGCGCTGCTGGGTGGCCGATCCATCGGAACGGTTCCGCACCGCCTCGGAATTGCGCGAGGGAATCCTCAGTCGCTTCCGCGAAGAAGGCATCGAGATTCCGTTCCCGCAGCGAGTGGTCACGATGG
>DAOVOW010000385.1 GCA_030629485.1 bacterium | reverse complement strand
TGCGACGCCCGGCCCGGCCGGCCTGCTGCCAGAGTGAAGCAATCGATCCGGGGTAGCCGACGATGATCGATACCTCCAGACTTCCGATATCAACGCCCAACTCCAGAGCATTGGTCGACACGACGCCGGTGATAGAACCATCGCGCAAGCCCCGCTCGATCTGGCGACGTTCGTTCGGCAAATAGCCGCCGCGATAGCCGGCGATGTTGACGCCGCGACCGAAGTCGCCTTTCAATTCGCGCTGGAGATAGGTTAGAAGAACCTCGACATAGAGCCGGTAACGGGCGAAGACGATCGTTTGAATACGGTGGCGTAGAAAATATGTCGCTAACCGCGACGCTTCTTTGATAGCCGATTTGCGCATCCCAAGTTGCTTGTTGATCACCGGTGGATTGTAGATCAGGAAATGTTTCTCACCCGCCGGAGCGCCGTTGTTGTTAACCAACGTTACCGGTCGGCCGATGATCCGTCCAGCCAGTTCGTCCGGGTTGGCGATGGTGGCCGAACAACAGATGAACGTCGGATTCGAACCATAGAACTTGCAGACGCGACGCAGCCTTTTGATCACGTTGGCCATGTGGGATCCGAAGATGCCGCGATAGTGGTGGACCTCATCGATTATAACATACTTAAGATTCTCGAACAGCTTGATCCATTTGGTGTGGTGAGGGAGGATACCGGTGTGCAACATGTCGGGGTTGGTGATGACGATATGCCCGGCCGATCGTATCGCCCGTCGCGCCGTGTGCGGGGTGTCGCCGTCAAAAGTGTAGGTCTTGATGTCGACATCGAGCTTTTGGATCATGTCGTACAACTCTCCCAGTTGATCCTGTGAGAGCGCCTTGGTCGGAAACAGATAAAGGGCCCGTGTTTCCGGTCGTTTAAGAATCCTGTCCAGAACCGGCAGGTTGTAGCAAAGTGTCTTGCCGGATGCGGTCGGAGTCACGATCACTACGTCCTGGTCGTCTCGGATCAACTGGATGGCTCGCGCCTGATGAGAGTAGAGTTGAGTGATCCCTTTTTCAGAAAGGGTGGAAATGACGCGACGATCCAGTTGCTGCGGGAAATCCTCCAGGATTGCATCCTGCGGAAGATAAGTTTTCCAGTGAACGATATTCCGATTGTACTTTCGGTCGCTCTTGAGTTGGTCGATTATCTGGTCGAGGGTCATGGATTGTCGCTTATCTGGATGCTACACGACGCCGGTCAGGCGGCGACGACAGATGTCGCAAAACTTGTCACCCTTAGTGTCGATATCCAGCATCATCTGACTAAAATAGTTCACACATTTCGGGTTGCGGCATTCGGCCAGGTCAAACAAGTGAGCCACCTGGTGGATCGCTTCTTTGAACAGTCGCGGATAGATCTTGGCATCGTCCTCCGGCAACCCATAGAACTCCTGACGAATTCTAAACAGCGAGACGACAGCAGTGCCGGCCAGACAGTCCGCATACCCAAGTATGTAGCTTTCATCAGGCAAATACAAATCTTCCTCGGCCACCGCAATCACTTTTTCGCGATTGTTCGATTTTATCCGTTCCAGTTTGGCCAGAACTACATGGGCGAAGTACTGATTGCGGATAACGTTGTGGGCTTCGTCCGGCAGTTTCATCCCCTTGAGGATGTCTACCGACCGGTTGAACACCGGGCCGATTTCTGCAGCCAGCCGGTTGACCAGCGAGAAATCGACATCCCCAACAGGGACCACAACGATCTTTGATTTCAAGAAGGCCACAGTCTGCATTCATCCAGCGGAAAAGAACCTCGAATCGGAACCGCTGGGGGATATCTTAACCTCAACTTTTGAAGCACACCGGGGGCACCAGCCGACGAAGGCGGTCTGTTGTTTGTTGATATATATCCTGGAGTACACACGGCAGCACTTGAAGTACATTCCCAGGAACTGTCGCCGGTTGGTTGCTTTCTTTTCCATATCCAAGTCTATAAGATAATCGGTTCCGGCGCAATTGCCAAGAAAACGCAGCGGTTTTTTGGCGCGCCGGCTGGGGTCTGTTGGAATCGGCGGAATTCGCGTCATTGCGAGCGACCGAAGGCACTCATGCCGAAGGGAGCGCGGCAATCTCCTCCGTTGTGCCCGCTGAGTCTTCAGACTCACTGTGGCGGGGACGTGTGGCCGAGTCTGAAGACTCGACCACCACAACAAGCTTGACGGGTATGCCCGCTGTCCCAAACAAGTTTGAGACGAGCACGCGGTCACTATGTGACTGCAGCCAGCTCTTTCATGATCGCCACCGATGACGAACTCCCCAATCGCGTCGCGCCGGCCGCCAGCAACTCCCGACACTGCTGCAGACTACCGATGCCCCCCGAGGCCTTTACTTCGATCTTGCCGTTGGCCGCCTGAAAAAGTGTCGTTACCTGATCGACGGTAGCTCCGCCGAAGAACCCGGTACAGGTCTTGACAAACTGCGCACCGCCATCGACCACGCACTTCACCGCGCTTATCTGCTGTTCGGTTGACAACTTGCCGGCCTCTATGATTACTTTCAGTACGACGTTGAAAGGCAGGTTGCGGCGTATCTCAGTGATCTCTGCTTCCACCTCTGCGTACCGCCCGGATACCAGCCAACCGACATTGGCTACCATGTCGATTTCGTGCGCGCCGTCGTTGACTCCCTTGACCGCTTCGAAAAGCTTGACGTCAGTGCGCGTAGCCGAGAGCGGAAAGCCGGCCACCGAGAGAATCTTGACATCACAGCCGCGCAGTTCATCGGCAGCGGTCTTGACCCAGACCGGATTGACGGCCACGGCGTAGAACTGATGCTCAATCGCCTCCTGACATAGTTTGCGGACAGCAGCCTCATCGACTTCGGGCATTAACGCGGCGTGGTCGAACCGTCGATTGAGATTATTTAGCAAGTCATTCATGGCCCCAATAAAGGAAGGTAGTCACGGCTTGTAAACAGCAAGTTGATGCGTCAGAAGGTTAGGAGTTTGTTGAAGGGGGTGCGTTCTCGTCATTGCGAACTCGCCGGCCACAAGTGGC
>DAOVOW010000216.1 GCA_030629485.1 bacterium | reverse complement strand
GACGATCATCCATGAAGCAAGTACTACAACATCTCAGAACTGGCAAAATGGAGCTGGCCGAGTTGCCCTGCCCTCAAGTCGGACGAGGGCAACTCTTGATCCAGACCCGCGCCTCGCTGATTTCGGCCGGCACCGAGCGCATGTTGGTCGAGTTCAGCCAGGCAAATCTGATCCAGAAGGCGCGCCAGCAGCCGGACAAGGTCAAGCAGGTCCTGGATAAGATCAAGACCGATGGCCTCATGCCGACGCTGGAGGCTGTGTTCCGCAAGCTCGATGAACCGCTGCCGTTAGGCTATTGCAATGCAGGTGTAGTTCTTGAAGTCGGCCCGGACGTTCACGATATCCAACCCGGTGATAGAGTTGCGAGCAACGGTCCCCACGCCGAGGTAGTGTGCGTTCCTTGGAACCTGTGCGCAAGAATCCCAGACGGCGTAATGGACGAACAGGCTGCATTCACGGTGCTTGGCGCCATCGCGCTGCAAGGCGTGCGCTTGGCGCAACCGACGCTGGGCGAGCGATTTGTCGTCTTTGGCATGGGGCTGCTCGGTCTGTTGACCATTCAATTGCTGCGAGCCAGCGGTTGTGATGTTCTTGCAATAGACCTTAATGAGGAACGCCTTAAACTTGCAGAGTCGTTTGGCGCAAAAGCTGTTAATATAGGCAGTGGGGGAGACCCGATTTCAGCTTCCGAGGCTTGGACATCCGGGTTGGGTGCCGATGGTGTTATTATCACTGCATCGGCCAAAACAGATGCTATTATGCACCAGGCGGCTGAAGCCTGTCGGAAGCGCGGACGGATAATTCTGGTCGGCGTTGTTGACCTGAACTTACGCCGTAGCGATTTTTACGAGAAGGAACTGACTTTTCAAGTATCGTGTTCCTATGGTCCCGGCCGTTATGATGAGAAATATGAGCAAGGTGGACAAGACTACCCCCTCGGCTATGTGCGATGGACTGAGCAGCGAAACTTCGAGGCGATACTCGAAGCAATGCGGACGGATCGGCTGCATGTGGGAGAGATAATCACACACCGCTATCCCCTCGCCGATGCTCTCTCGGCCTACGAAACGATCCAAAAAGACCGCAATGCTCTTGGCGTCATCCTGCAGTATCCCCACGAAGTGGAACGGGCGCCAGCGATGAAAATTACGCAGAAGACCACAATCGCCACCAGTGAAGTAGTGGTAGGTGTAATTGGGGCGGGCGGATTCGCAAACGGCGTTTTGCTGCCCTCGCTGTCGAAGACTCAAGCTCGGTTGATGTACGTAGCCGACCTGAATGCCGCTGCGGCAGGTCATGCTGCAAAGAAATTCGGTGCTGACCAAGCTGTTACGGACTACAGAATCATTTTGGATGACCCGAGGGTCAATGCGGTTTTCATCGTGGTGGGCCATCATCTACATTCTAGCTTTGTTATCGAAGCATTGAACGCCGGTAAGCATGTATTCGTTGAAAAGCCACTCTGTTTGAACAGGGTCGAACTCGAAGGGATCGAATCCGCAATCCGCAATCATCCATCTGCAATCCTGATGGTGGGCTTCAATCGGCGATTCAGCCCGCACACGGTTAGGATAAGACAACTCGTCGCGGGCAGGGGCGGTCCTTTGTGCATGAACATGGTCGTGAACGCAGGCGAGACTCCCGCCAATTACTGGACTCAGGACCCCAAGCGGGGAGGTGGTCGTATCATCGGCGAAGGTTGCCACTTTATTGACTTGCTTGCTTTCATCGCGGGCAGTCACATCACATCAGTTTCGGCGGCGATGGTCGGGAAAGGCCCCGCCGTGCGCGACGACAAGATGGCGATTGTCCTACAATTCGAGGACGGCTCTGTCGGCACAGTCAACTATTTCGCCAACGGCGCCAAGAGCTATCCAAAGGAGATCCTCGAAGTCTTCAGTGATGGCCGGGTCCTGAGGCAGGAGAATTTCCGGGTGACGCATGGATTCGGGTTCAAGGGATTCAATAAGTTCAAGACAAGGAGGCAGGACAAAGGACATGGAAGCGAGATCGCCGAATTCATCTGGCGAGTCGAGCAGGGCGGCGAACAACTCATCCCCTTCAATCAGCTCAGAAATGTAACTGAGGCATCCTTCGCCGCTGTGAAGTCTGCCCGTGAGAGAGCGATCATCGTCTTGTAGAGTTTCTTGTCCCCGGTTCCGAGAGAGAGATGCCGATCGCCTCTAAGAAGATATTTTGAGATTCTCAAGGAAGTCATTTCCCTTGTCCAATGATAGTTGATGTTGGCTCACGGATACGCTAAACACAATTTCCAAGGCACCTTCTAAACTCACTCGTCTCGCCTGGAGGGTGCGCTACCTGAAGGCAGGGCCAAGAGACGTGGCACGTCGCCAGGATCGTCGATTAGTCAGGCCGATGCTGTGTTGTCGTGCCTCAGATCGGTTGGCAGGTACTGAAATTCCAGAGAGATGAAAATCGCTGTAATCTCACAATTCTTTCCGCCGGAGATGGGAGCGCCTGCGGCCCGCTTCGTTGATTTCTCTCGCTACTGGCTGGCCGCCGGGCATAGCATGACCGTGTTCACGGCCTTTCCGAATTTCCCTACCGGCGTCATACCACGGCAGTACCGCCTCAAGGTGTACATGAAGGAGATGATTTCGGGGGTGACGGTCCATCGTAGTTACGTATGGGCCAGCCCTCGACTTTCGCCCATAGATAAGATGCTTGGTTTTGCGACATTTGGCTTGAGCGCTTCCATCGCTGCCTGCCTCAAGGCCCGTCATTTTGATCTGGTACTGGGCACGAGCCCGCCGCCCTCAGTGTCCATTCCCGCAATAATTGCGGCGAGACTGTCGGGCAAGCCCTTCGTCCTTGATCTACGTGATTTATGGCCGGAATCCGCCGTCCAGAACCGCAGGATCAAGAACCGCCTGCTGATTCGTCTGGTTGAGGGTCTTGAGGCATGGATGTATCGGTCGGCCAAACTGATTACCGTTGTGACCGAGGGAAAGAGACAACGACTCATCGAACGCGGCATACCGGAAGAGAAGCTTCACGTGATCTCCAACGGTGTGGATATTTCTCTGTTCGATGAGGAGGCAAACTGTCCCCTGCCCACTGAGTTGGAACGACTTCTGTCTGAGAACGCTTTCTCATTCACATACGCCGGCGTATTCAATCCGGCCCAGGGACTCGATGTCATCCTCGATGCGGCCGGTCGGTTACGGGCGACTCATCCGGAACTTTATGCTCGCAGTGCATTCATCTTGATCGGTGATGGGTCAAAGAGAAGCCGTCTTGAAGAACGAGTACGACGCGGGAATCTGGACAGAGTCCACTTCGTCGGTGTCCAGCCCCGCTCGACCGTTCTCGGTGTGATTAGTCGGTCCTTTGCCAACTTAGTGACCCTGAAGAAGCGTGGAGACACGCATACCGTTCCATCCAAAATCTATGAAGCCCTGGCAAGCGGCAGACCGACTCTGGTCTCGGCGGCGGGCGAACCTGTCGATATAATCACAAAGGCGGGTGGAGGACTGGCGAGTCCGCCTGAAAATGTCGAGGCCCTGGTCGCCAATATGATCCGGTACATGGAGCGGCCTGAGATGGCCGCAGAAGATGGGCGTCGAGGCCGATTGTACTGCGAGCAAAACTACGACAGAGAAACCATTGCCAAGAGTTTTGAGTCGCTCCTTGGACAGCTCAATGGGCAGTAATCCTCTCTCCCAACTACCGCGGCTTTATCAGACTGTCCGGCACCTCGAAGCCCGGCAGTTGTGGTATCTAGGTCGTTACCGTGTGCTGCCACAGAGGCACCGTAGCCCCTGCAAGACATTTTCCGGAGAACTCAGCCTACGAAGGAACATCAGTCATCGTGTAGGATTTGAGCCTCCAGTACCGCAATGTGACAGCATCGTATCAGATAGGGGTGAATTCACATTTGTTGGCAAGACGGTTCATTTGGGATGGCCTCCCAATTGGAGGATGGCTGATAAGGAAGATCGCCTCTGGTGCTACAATCTGCATTATCACGATTACATTTGGGGACTTTCGTTTCAAGAGGCCCTGATATTGGCGGAGTCGTGGATTGATTCGTGCAAGTTCCAGCATGGCGCGGCCTCGTGGAGGCCCTATCCGATCTCCGTACGCCTTGGCAATTGGCTAAAGTACTTCTTTGCCACCCATATTGACCGGTGTCAGGCTGAACCCCGGTTCACGGAAAGACTCTTGGAATCAATCACTACACAAACAGATTGGCTCCTGAAGAATTTGGAGATACATCTCCTTGGAAATCACCTTTTTGAGAATGCTGTTGCCCTTTGTTTCGTGGGAGCGTTTTTCGACGGCCCATTGGCTGAGACTTGTGCCAAACGCGGCTTGGACGTTATGCAATGCGAACTGGACAAGCAGATCCTTCCGGATGGAGGCCATTTCGAACGCTCGCCAATGTACCACAGCCGGTGTCTCTATTTGTTGGCCGACCTTTACAATCTAGGCATGGAAAAAGTGATGCCACAACTTGAGGATTATCTATTGCGGATGTGGAGTTGGCTCCAGTCTATGTGTCACCCCGATGGCCAAATCGCTCTATTCAATGATGCTGCTCACAATGTGTACCTAAGTCCTGTCTCTCTTTCGGCCTACTTATCGAGGCTTTTGCAGAGAGAACCGCCGCATTCATCGGGTGCCTTTGGCCTCTCTGATTCAGGTTACTTTGGGTGGACTGGCCCCGAT
>DAOVOW010000143.1 GCA_030629485.1 bacterium | reverse complement strand
GTATCTGCCGGCGGAGACACCAGCGACAGCACGACGGCCACCGAGGAATCATCATCCCCTGTTGAATCGCAGGATAGTATCTGAGGAAGGTGGGTGAGTATGAGTCTAAGATCACTGGTCGGCCGCATCAAACTGAACCGATTGAAGAACCGCATGGAACCGCAGCAGTTGGCCTTTCCGTCATCATTGGCCAGGCCGAAACATATTCTGGTCTGCCTGCCGGGCGGCTTGAGAGAGCTCACTCTTCTGAAACAGTTCCTGCCGACGATCAAGGAAATGTTCAAGGCGACCGAGATCACCCTGCTGTCGCAACCCGGCGTCAGAGTCAACGACATATACCCCCGCAAGGGGTTTCATATACTTTCGCCGTCGGCTGACCAGACGACCTGGACCGGCCTGCCCAAAAAAAGCTACATCAAGATGCTAAAGGAATACGAATTTGACCTGGTGCTCGATCTTAATCTGAAACCGTCGCCGTTCACTTCGGCAATCCTGCTGAGTTTTCCATCGGCGGTGCGGGTGGGCCGGGGGAACCAACTGGGGAGACCGTTCTACAACCTTGAGATCAAGACCAGGTATCTGCGCGACGAGCGAAACATCTATCGTTCCATGCTGAAAACTCTTTCAATCATCAAGTCTGCCGGCAACCCGTCCTCGGTCGGGAGCACCAACTGATCAATTCGGAGGCACTGTGTATCTAAAGCGGCTCGACATCCTTGGTTTCAAATCATTCGCAAATAAAACGGCGTTGCATTTTTCTACCGGCATAACAGCCATCGTCGGACCAAACGGTTGCGGCAAGACCAATATTCTCGATGCCCTGCGCTGGGTGCTTGGCGAACAGCGGGTCAGCCTCCTGCGCGGGAGCAAGATGGAGGAGGTCATTTTCAACGGTACGCGCGATGTCAAGTCGCTCGGCATGTCCGAGGTAACCTTGTCTCTGATCAACAATCGTGGCCTGTTACCGACTGAATACAACGAAGTACAGGTGACGCGGCGGTTGTTTCGCTCCGGTGAGTCGGAGTATTTGCTGAACAAGGTTCCCTGCCGACTTCGTGACATCCATGATCTGTTTTACGACACGGGGATGGGCGCCCATTCGTACTCCGTTATTCAGCAGGATATGATCGACGCCGTCATTTCCGACAAGGCTGAGGAACGACGTTTCCTGTTTGAGGAAGCGGCCGGCATCACCAAGTACAAACAACGCAAGAAGGCGGCATTGCGCAAGCTCGAGGCTACCGAGGGTGATATGCTGCGCCTGCATGATATTTACTCCGAGGTCCAAACGCAGGTTCGTTCGTTGAACCGTCAGCAGAAGAAGGCACAGCGATATCAGAACCTTCTCAACGAGATCAAGGATTGGGAGTTATACTTGAGCAGCGTTCGTCTGGCCAATGCTCAAACGGAAAAGCAGCAACTGCGAGATGAATTCGGTACCCTGACCGACCGCCGCCTGGAGCGAGAGGCGCTGGTCAATCGCATTTCGTCTCAACTCGAGAACGACCGCAAGGAACAGATTGATCTCGAACAGGAACTCAGTTCCATCAGCAACGAAGTGTTCGATGTTTCCGAGAAAGCTCATGCCCTCGAACGCGAGATATCTATTCTGATCGAGAAACGGGCCAACGCCCGCTCGCTAATCGAGCGCAACCAGAACGATATCCAGGCGCTCAAGGCGCGCGCCGAGATCCTTACTGAGCAGACTCAGCAGAGTTACCAGGATTTGACCGGTCAGAAGTCGGAGCATGAGAACCTCGCCGAACGGCTGAGCGAAGCCGAGAGAGGACAGGCTGCCGCCGACCGGGAACTGCTTCAGGCGCGGGCGGTCAAAGAGGATCACAACAAGACGTTGATTGACCTGGAGGGCAAACTCTCCTCCGGGAAGACTGAAGACGAGAACCTGCGTCGACAGGAACAGCAAATCAGCGAACTGGTGGCCGATCTTCAGCAACAAATCACGCGGCAGCAGGCCCATCGTACCCAGTTGCAGGCCCGCCTGGCCGAGGAGCAACAAGCTCTGTCCGACCTCAAAGTCGGCAAGGAAGCCACTGACCAGTCTGAGGCAGCGGTGTCGGAACGTATCGAACAGTTGATCGAGAAGGGGGAGGAGCTCTCGCTTGAGTTGGCCAGTCTGGGCGCGTCGTTGGAGGCCTGCCAGGCACGACGCAACCTGCTTGAGGACATGATTCTGCACTATGAAGGTTACGCTACCGGCGTGGTGGAGGTCATGGAGATCAAAGACCGCTTTTCGGGTATTCACGGCACGGTTGCCGAGAAGTTTGTGCCGGCGGAAGGGCTGGAGGCGGCTATGGAGGCCGCTTTGGGTGAAATGGCCGGGTTCATCATCTGCGATAATCGACCGCACGCCGAACAGATCATCCAGTATCTCAAAACAGAAGGCAAGGGCAAGGTCGGCATCCTGGTCCCCGACACCGGTACCATCAATCCGCTGGTGAAGCGGCCGGAGATTGAGGCGGAGAGCTTCCTCGGCTGGCTGGATAGTTCCGTCACCACCGACGACGAACTCAAACCATTGATGCAGGCCGTCCTGTCCCGCACCGCCGTATTCAAAGCCGGTGCTGATCCGAAAGAGATACTTGAACGCCTGCCGTTCGGGTTCAGCGCCGTCTCCACCGACGGTGTGCGTTACAGCCGAAATATCATCGCCGGCGGGGCGGAGGAAAAGGCCCCGTTGTTCCGCCGCGAGGAAAAGCTTGTTGAGCAGGATCGACTGATCGCAGGGATCACCGAAAAGCAGGAACTTGCACAGAAAAACAAAGATCGCAACAACGCCGAGATAGCCGCCGCTCGCGCCGAGTCGACGCAGTTGGCCGACAAGCTTGAGAGCCTTACCGAAGAGCTTAACAGTGCCGTGCAGAAGACCAACGAGACCGAGTACCGGTTGGGCACGATTGAGGATGAAATCACGCGGCTGGAAAAAGAACGCCGCAGCCAGTCGGAGAAGCTCGAGAAAACCCGTAGTCAGCAGTATACACTGGGCATAGACTTCAGTCAACTGGCTGACGAGAAGCAGACGTTGGTCGGGAGCATGTCCAAAACCTCAAGCGATCTTGAGTTCCTGGAGTCGAAGGTGGCAACGCTCCTCGATCAGGTGTCGAAGCTGCAAGTGGAGATGGTCGAATCGCGCAGCCGCACCGAACAGATCGAAAGCAAGATATCACACCTGACCGAGCTAAAACTTGAAATCGAGAATACGACCGGCGCTAAGCAGAACGAGATAGAGCGCGCTCAACTGGAGATCGCGAACGCCGATGAAAAAGTATCCGAACTGGAGCAGACTCTCAAGACAGTGTTCCACAGCCGCACCGAGGCCACCGAGCGTCAGAACCGGCTGCGAGGCGTTCAGGCCGATGTCATGGCCCGCGTGTCGCAACGCGAGGGACAACTCAAGGAAGTCCGTTCCGACAAGGATTCGCTAAGCGAACAGATTCACCAGCTTGAAATGCGTATCAATACCTTTGACTCCGAGATCGGTGCTATCCGGCAGCGCATTCGCGACGAGTACGAACTTGATATCGACACTGTTGACATAGCGCGACCCGACGACAAGCGCACCGATGAGGAAGCACGCGCCTACCTCAGCGACCGGAAAGAGCGGCTCAAGGACTTCGGCGCCGTCAATTTGCTGGCGCTGGAAGAGTACCGCAAAGCGTATGAGAGAGAGTCATTCCTCGCCGAGCAGCTTGATGATCTGACCACAGCCAAGGATGACCTTAAGACCACTATCTCCAAAATCAACCAGACCGCTCGGCAACTCTTTCTGGAGACGTTTGAGAAAGCCCGCGGCAACTTCAAGAAACTGTTTGTCGATCTCTTCACCGGGGGGGAGGCCGATATCTACCTTGAGGATCCATCCGAACCGCTGGAGTCGGATATCATGATTATTGCCAGGCCACGCGGTAAAAAGCTGTTGTCAATCACCATGATGTCCGGTGGTGAGCGCGCCCTTACTGCGATCGCGCTGTTGTTCAGCCTCTACCAGGTTAAACCCTCGCCGTTCTGCATCCTCGATGAGATCGATGCACCCCTTGATGATGCCAACTGTCGGCGCTTTCTAAACATCATTCACATGTTCTCTCTGCAAACCCAGTTCGTCATCATCACGCACAATAAGATTACCATGGAGACGGCTGAAAATCTCTATGGCGTGACCATGGACCAGCCGGGTATCTCGCAACTGGTGGCCGTCAAGTTCAACGATGTTGCCGAGGACGCGCAGACCGGTCATCTGGTCATAAATGTTGCTGAACCTTCAGGTGAGCCGGGGACACACCGGCCTGAACCGTCGTCGACGAACGAGGTCGACACCGTGTTGCCGGACAACGTCGCCGAACGGATGAACCCTGACCTCAGCATGGCCGACGACAAGAAGACCGACGACTGATTGGGGTCACAGTATGTTCAATGCTTTTCAGAAGCTGAAGGATTCCCTCAGTCGCACCAAGGACAATATCCTCGGAAAGATTTCCCGGGTCGTTCTTCGGCGGCGCATTGATGACGATCTGCTTGAGGAGATCGAAGAAATCCTGATTGAGGCCGACGTCGGGGTGCCTGCGACCATGCGACTGATCGAAAGCGTCAAGAAGAGGGCGCGCGAGCGGAAGTTGTCTGAGGGAAGCGAGGTTGTGGCGCTGTTGAAAGAAGAAATCGCCGCCATCCTGAGACAGAGTCAGGTGGTCAGTACCGCCACTTCGTCGGGGCCGGTCGTCTGGTTGATCGTCGGTGTCAACGGCGTCGGCAAAACCACCACGATCGGCAAACTGGCAACCTTGTTTGCCGCTGAAGGCAAGAAGACGATGATTGCCGCCTGCGACACATTCCGAGCCGCGGCCATCGACCAGGTGGCTATCTGGGCGGAACGCAGCAAGGTCGAAATGGTTCGCTCTCAGAGTGGCTCCGACCCCGCAGCAGTGGCTTTTGATGCCGCCAAAGCGGCTAAGGCCAGAGGCGTCGACATTCTTCTGGTTGATACGGCCGGCCGTTTGCACACCAAGGCTAATCTGATGGAGGAGTTGAAAAAGATCCGTCGGGTCGTTAGCAAGGCGGTGCCGGATGCGCTGGTTTTCAGCAAGTTGATTATCGATGGTTCCACCGGTCAGAATGCCCTGTCACAAGTCAAAATGTTTACCGAGGCGGTCGGGTGCGACGGAATCATCGTGACCAAGCTGGACGGCACGGCCAAGGGTGGTATCATGATCGCAGTCTCCGAGGAACTGGGTATCCCGGTGGAGTTCATCGGGCTGGGGGAGGGGATCGACAACCTGCGACGGTTTAACCCTGACAAGTTTGCAGAGGCGCTATTCACATGAACACACTGACGGTTGAGACGCAAGTGCGACGGCAGATGATCGACGTCACGGCGCGGGTGCAGGAGATTGTCACCGAAAGCGGTCGCCGATCAGGTTTCGTTATCTGTTTCGTCCCGCACACAACGGCTGCCATAACCATCAATGAGAACGCCGACCCGGATGTCACTCGCGACATTCTGTACAAACTGGGCAAGGAGATTCCGCCGGACGACGGTTACCACCATATGGAGGGGAACTCGGACGCCCATATCCAGGCGTCACTCTTAGGCGCTTCGCAACAGATACTGTTTGAGAATCGTCGCCTGGTGCTGGGACGCTGGCAGGCTGTTTACTTCTGCGAATTCGACGGTCCGCGACAGCGTCGCCTGATTGTCGAGGTTATGCCACTTGCTTAAGATTCGCCTTGTCTGCGTGGGGAAAGATAAGGATGCATGGATCGCCGACGGGTGTGCTCATTTCAAGAAGCTGCTCTCGCGGTATGCTGAGGTTTCCTGGCGCATCC
>DAOVOW010000137.1 GCA_030629485.1 bacterium | reverse complement strand
GAGGGTGTCGGCCAACAGTATGATGTAGCCTTCTTTGACATCGGTTATGGTCCCCATACTGTCGGTCCCGATCGACAACGTGACATCGTAAGCGCCGGGGTTGTCGTAAAAGTGCGATGGGTTCTGCACCGAACTGCTGTCACCATCGCCGAAGGCCCAGGTCCACGCCAAGGGGGTAACTGTCGAACTGTCGTAAAATTGAACCGTAGCCGGAGCGTTTCCAACCGTGATATCGGACCCGAAGTTGGCTCCCCAACTGAGCGCTGCGTCCAGATCAATCAAGCCCCACACCACATCGTTGTTGGGCGTTGCGGCGTTGTTGGCGGTCTCCATCAAGGCCCACCGAATCTGCCGGGGCGTGTAGTACGGTTTGGCCTCAATCAGCAGACAAGCGGCTCCGGCAACCAGGGGTGCCGATAGTGAAGTACCGCTCTTGGTACCGTAGGATGCGTCGGAGGTCGCCACGGCGCACGAGGTCAAGACACCCTGGGCCGTGACTTCCGGTTTGATGCGGAGATCCGCCGTCGGGCCACGCGATGAAAAGCTTGCCAGGAATCCGGAAGCGTCGACGGCGCCGACGGTGAGGATGTCGAAAGCGTCGGCGGGAGCACCCAACGTTTGCGGTGACGGACCGCTGTTGCCGGCCGAATTGCAGACTACGATTCCCATGTCGGCGGCCATGCTGGCGGCGATGCTGGTGACGGCGGTCCATCCGTCCAGATCGGCCGGGGTGTAGCCAGTACCGTCATCCCAACCCATGTAACTCAAAGAGCTGGTAACCACGTCGGCGCCCAGTGAATCGACCCATTCCAGAGCAGCGACCCAGTTGTCTTCCTCAACCTGTGTTTCCGAGCGCACGTCTTCCGTCTTGCACAGAATGAAATTGGAGCGATAAGCCGGCCCGTAAAGCGTGCCGTCATCAAGCCCACCTGAAGTGGACCATATATAGGTTCCATGGTTCCATTGGTTCGACCAGTCGGCCCCTTCATTGGCGGTGTTATCGTCATTGAAAATGAAATCCCACTCGGCCAAAACCCTGCCTTCGACATAGTGAGTAGCGAAAGCATCGTGTGATTTCCGGAAGCCGGTGTCAAAGATAGCCAGAGTGACTCCGGAACCGGTGAATCCTTTTTCATGTACCGGTGGGACATTTATCTGATTGAGTTGATTGAGGGACAATCCATAGTCGAGCGCATCGGCGCCGAGAGATTGTTCTGGTGGACTCTTCGGACGATCGGGGGTCTCCTCCGGCAGTGGTGCTCTCTTATAAAGTGCTACCGGCTTTAGCCTGGCCACATAGGGCAGAGCTGCTACCTGATCGAGCAGGTCGGCAGGGAGTTCGTAACTGGCGGCGTTGAGCCAGCGTGAGACCTGTCGCAGTTTCCCGCCAAGCTGCACGATCTCGTCGATATATTCATTAACTACCGGCAGGTCGGCGAAGACAACATGATCACGGCCGACCTTGGCGCGACGTTTGAGGGCTCTGGGTGCAATCGAAACGGTGGCCGCTTTGGCCGAAAACTCGGCGTTGTCAAACACCCCCTTGTCGGTGAAGAAAACCCACAGCTTGACCGTGTCTCCGTCGCGGTCAATCAAAGCCTGCCTGACCGCTGCGGATAGGGGAATGTCAACTTTCGGTGAGACAACCGCTGACGGAGTCAAGACAGCCGGTGTGTCGATCGCAGAGACCGGGCCGACAATGAGCATTATCAGTATCATGGTAAGTGCGGCGGTGGAGGCCTCGGACAAAGTCGTCTGTCGTTTCAGCATAATGATCAAATCCTCAATTCGGAATCGTGAAGCTTATGGTTACTATCGTAAGACCGATTGTTTCTATCAAGTTAGGCTGAGACTGAATATTGTCAACAGCAAATTGCGTTCACCCCATTGGTATAGGGTGCGTCCCACACCTTTTTAAGGCCTTCCAGACTGTATTTGTTCCCGTCGCTGCTGACCGCCTGCCGCAGATTCAGGTCAAGGTGTTGTGCGGCGCGGACATGGCGGACGGGCGTGGTTTGAGTATGATTTTCCCAGGAGTTAAGGCACGGCCTGTGCTGAATGATGACCTGTAAAGGAAGGTTCCGGTCATTGGCGCGGTTATTGCGACCCCCTCATGGTCCGGGAAACAGAAACGACATATTAACAGTCAGGTGCAGATATGAAATTGAAGCTTAGGTCAACATTCGGCGCCACGTTGATAGAGTTGCTCACCGTGGCTGTAATCATTGGTGTTGTCGCGAGCATGGCTGTGCCGAGATTCCAGCGAGCCTACGAGAGAATGCAATTCCGAGCCGCCAACCGTGATATCGTATCCTCGCTGAGACTGGCCCGTTCCATGGCTATCACGGACAAGATGCAGTACGGCGTCTATTTCGACTATGCCGAAAAGACCGTCACGATCTTTCAAGACGTCGTCGATCCGACGTCCTTCGTCTATGACAATGAGGATCCGGTAATCCGGCAGGACACTCTGACGGCCAATGTGGAGTACGTTTTCACGGATGTATCCAACAACGCCATTATATTCAACCCCAATGGCTCGGCTGGGTTCTTAGGTGGCGGCAACATAACCACCGTCGGGATAATGGAAAGTCAGTACTTGGAGTATTACCACAACGTATTACGCTCAACCGGTCGGGTTCGGTCCTATGACACCTGGGAGGCATGGGCGGAAGAACACGCCGGTGACGTCTACTAGCAGGCAACATAAGCACCTATAGATCAACCGTAGATCACTCTCTGCTACTCATCCTCCGAAAACCCCTCTCCAGGCGGGAGGGGTTTTCTTGTAATTGTTTATTCATCAACAAATTATACGATTCCCATAAAGGTGGCGTCGCAGTTGACCGATAATAATCCGGAGGGTCCGACAGCCCGACCCGGCGCATCTGGTTGCTTGTCCGGGACGGTTTTTTGGTTCCGCGCGTAAAATGAAGCTCTGTTGTGTCGATAGATTAACAATGAAGCAAGAGTTGCAAATCATTTAGATAAAGAGTGACCAATGCTGTTTTCTCGCTCAGCCAAGAGCACGGTCGGTTTGGACATCGGCGCCAATTCGGTCAAGCTGGTCAAACTGGATCATACCAAGACTGGTTATTCGGTCGCGGCAATCGGGATCAGGGAACTGCCCCCGGAGGCGATTGTTGCCGACGAGATTCGTGATCGGGAGGCCGTTATCTTCAACATCCAGTCGTTGATCGATCAAACCGATCCCAAGATCAGGGATGTGGTGATATCCATTTCCGGTCATGGTGTCATCACCGACCGTTTTACCATCGACAAGAAAACCGGCACTGAAGCCGAGCAGGCGATCCTGTTTGAGACCGAACAGCGGGCGCCGTTCGATGTCGATGATGTCTCGCTCGGTTATCACATCATCAACGTCGACGATGATGTCAACAAGATGGATGTGCTGCTGGTAGCCGCTCGCAAGGAATACCTGCAAGTGTTTCTTCAGTTGATTGAAGACTGCGGGCTACGGCCGGTGATTGTCGACGATGACGCCCTGGCTATCTACAACGCTTACGAGTACAACTATGAGATCGATCCCTCACGGGTCACTTGTCTGCTGAACATCGGCCATGACGTGACCAATATCACTTATATAATGGATGGGATATATCACTCGACTCGTGACGTTTCCAGCGGTACCCGCGAAGTGTATAACGCCATCCAAAAGGAGTTCAGGCTCAGTCCGGAGTTGACCTCCAAGGCCATAAAAGGCGAGATGGCGGAATCGATCGATCAGGACATGCTCAAGGCCACTATCATATCGGCGACCGACGAACTGGTCTCCGGGATAGAGTTAGCCTTTTCATATTTCAAGTCACAGTCCAAGCAGGAGAACATCGACTGGATCGTGTTGTGCGGCGGCGGCGCCTTGGTACCATATATGGCTGAGTACTTGCAGTCGAAGCTGTCGACGCCGTTGGAAATAGCCAACCCGTTGCGCAACATCGACTACGATCCGGAACTGTTCCAGTACCTCCAGCCGGAGAAAATAGCACCGCTGTTGACCGTTCCTGTCGGTCTGGCCATGAGGAAGGTTAGGTAGGATCAATTATGATAGAGATAAATCTACTTCCCAAGGAATACCACAAGCGGTCCTTCGATTTTTCGCTGGGCAAAGCCGGGCTGTACGTGATCGGCGGGGCCGTTGGCGTGATGATTATGCTGGTGGCCATTACCTTCTACCAAAAACACCAGCTTACCGAACTCGACAACAATATCGCCAGAGCCCAACGCCGTGCCGCTATGCTGCAGAAGGACATCCAGCTTGTCGAGGGGTTGGAGAGCGTCAAGGTCAAGATCACCGAACGTATGGCGGCGGTGGAAAAACTCGATCGACACCGGACCGTCTGGGTGCAGATTCTCGCCGAGGTTGCTCGGAATGTACCGGAATTCGTTTGGCTGGCCAAGTTCACCGAGGAGGCAGCGCCGGTTCCGGCGGGTGACTCTACGGCCGGACCTGCGACCATGGCGGTGGTGAGGCCCGCTCGAATTGAAGGGTATGCCTTTACCCTCAATGCTCTGGCCGCCTTCATGATCAACACTATGCGCTCCGACTACTTCGATAACGTGGAACTGGTATCCACCAACGAAGTCAAGTTTGATAAATATGCAGCGTTCAACTTCGTACTGTCATTAGATGTACATCTGCTCGCCGACCAGCAAACGCGCACGTCGGTGGCTCGGGTTGATACTGGCAGATCGAAGAAAGACAAGACCACCAGCCACAAAAGTCTAAATTAGGGACGGACCGTTATGGATTTCAAGGACGCCAAAACTCAGAAGATCGCACTGGGGGTCATGGCTTTCTTTGTGGTTGTCTATTTCTGGCATTCCAGGCTGTACTCCAACTACGACGAGCAACTCGCGGCCCGAACCCAGGAGTTTGAGAGAATCACAACCGAACTGCGCAATGTCGAAATGAAGGCCAAATCGCTGGAAGCGCTCAAGCTGGAATATGTCGACCTTCTGGATCGCTACAACGAGATCGAGGCGCTGTTGCCCGAAGTAAAGCAGATACCCTCCTTCCTGGTGCAACTGCACACAGCCTCATCGCTGACCGGAACGAAGATAACCGGGATTCAGCCACTGGACGTTGAAACGGATGATTTCTACAACGTAGCCTCGTTTGAGATCAGTCTGACCGGGGCTTACCATGATCTTGGCTCGTTCATAAGCTACGTAGCCAACTTCCCTTTTATCGCCAATGTCGACAATCTCGAGCTTACCGCCCTCAACGTTGCCATCTCTCAACCGGTGGCCGGCGATAAGGTGTCGGGGCGGAAGAAAAATGAAACCGTCTCCGCTGTCTTCACCCTCTCCACATACTTTGTGAAAGAGGCTGAACGGCTCAAAGAGATTACGATTTAGGAGGTGACCAGATGAATAAAGTCTATTGCGTAGTTGCTGTTCTGGTTCTTCTGGCTGCCTCGTCTGCTCTTGCCTCGTCACGGGTGACCGACATCGAGTTGAGCTTTCAGAACGGTCAGACTGTGGCGCGCCTTGAAATCGACGGCACGGTGAGGTTTAGCCACCAGACGGAGGTAGCCAAAGATGGCAAGCCGTTTCGGGTGATCGTCGATATCCTGAAAGCGAGACACTACCTGGGCGCCAAGAAATTCCTCTCGCTGCCGGATTGTCCGGTGCAAGGGATTCGGACCAGTCAGTATGCTGTACAGCCCGAGGAAGTAGTGCGGGTGGTCTTTGATATGGATAAAGAAACCGCCTACCAGATATTGAGTGACCAGAATTCGGTAATAGTGTCATTCCCGGACAAAACAGGTCGGTCCTTCGCCCCCTGGTCCAGCTCCGTGGTCGTTGCCGATCTGGCCAGGAAGACGAACCAGGCTAAGGTAGCACCGAAGGTTGCTGCCAAGCCCGCGGCACCGACCGCGATACCATCGTCCCACAGCGAAACGACAGCGGAACTAAACGCTGCGATCGACAAGGACCGTCTGGCCGCCCTGGGGTCAACGGATACGCCACCTGCGACTGATAAACCGGAGCCGCAGGCCGTCAAACCGGTG
>DAOVOW010000388.1 GCA_030629485.1 bacterium | reverse complement strand
AGGGATGACCCTCCAGAATGGGGACCCAGAACTGCACGAAGTCATCGATCTCAGCCCCGATTAGACCCAAGTGCGACAACAGACCCCGAAGATCAGCTTCGAGTCCATGCCCGCTGATCAGCCAGCCCAGATCATGATCCAACCGTTTCGACACCAGCGCTTCGTAAAACAGGTAGCGGTACTTACCGTCAATAGTGCCGTCCGGCGTCGCGCGAACGTCCCAGCCGTCGCGATACGGTGGTTCTGACTCGTAGACATATCCACCGTCATGAAAACCGAGCCGCACGCGTATGTCCTGCTCGCTTTCCGGGTACAGATAAAGGTACGGTGCTCGTTCCTGCGATGGCGCCCAGAAGCTGAGATCGGAGTAGTCGGTTGAACTTGAGTTGGCCACCGCAAGTTGAAACGGCATCTGTTCGTAGGAAAAGTTGACGGTATACTCCCCGGCAGCCAGTCCGGCGATTCCATAGCGACCCTGCGCGTCAGTGCCGGCGGCAATCAGCAGGTTGCTTTGCGAACTAGTGAGCCACACTTCCTGACCGTTCAGATACGTATCAGCAAAAAACGTCTGGCGTGTGAAGATTACGCCGGTGATCGAGTTCGGAACCTGCGGCACACCGTCGAGATCAACCGTTATTGCATCCCCTTTCGTGCACTGATACAATTCGGTATAAAACCCGTCGGCATCGGTATAGATATAGTAGTGCGGCGGGTCGCTGTAAGGGTTGTCCTCTTCGACATCGATCACGATTTCTCCCTCAGTGGCCAACACAGTGGTCTGGAGAAGGGTGCCCCAACCATCGGAGTATACGGTCAGAGTGATGTTTTCAGCCACGGCGTCCAGTGGCGCCGGGAAATCATGCAGGTTCGCCGGGCCGGTGGACTTGCTGCAGGTCAGGGCCAGCATAGCCACCATGACACCTGTCGCAACGGTTAGGGTACGATTTACTTCCTTCATTGTCTGATCCTCCAGGTCTGCAGCTTGATCCAGTTCTGCGATTTACCCTCTTGACGTTATCGGCGCACCATCCGTTGTATAGAATTAAACGGTACTCCTGAATAACAAATCTCGACCTTCGGCGGGTCGCTGTCAAGCATAACAAGCGCGGGTGCTGGCGGGTGTCTTTGCCCGACAGCTATTGGTAACAGAGCCCGCGTTGGAGGCGCTGGTCGAGTAGTAGCTTGACAAGTATGTAACAGCCCACGATTATGCAATTGGATCGCATCGGTCAGCGGGAACAGCATTAGCCGTTAGGAGTCAACATGAGCAACGCGCAGAAACCATTGAGCAAGTTCTTTGTCGGCTTGGCGGTCATCATAGTCGGTTTTGCCTGTCTGCAAACACCGCCGGTGGACTCCTTCTGGTCGATGACGGTCGCGCCGCTGTTTCTGGTTCTTGGTTATCTGGTGCTGATTCCGTACGGACTGTGGCCGCGCCGTCCCGAGGTGGTCACATCGGAGAATGAACCCGAATCGGCCAACAGCCGGTTGGTAGTCCGATTCACCGGTCTCGGTGTGTTCCTCCTTTCGTTCTCTACCTACTGTGTGACGCTCTGGCCGGGTCCACGGTGGTGGGATAGTGCCGGTTACATGGCCGGCAGTATCACGATGGGTGTCGACGGTGCGCCGGGATCGCTGCTTTTGCAGTTGCTGGGACGTCTGTCATGGTTCGCGACGTTTTTCGTGACACCGTCGGCGCGGCTCAATCTGCTGTTGGCGTTCGTGACGGCTCTGGCGGTGACTATTGTGTTCTTCACCATCGTCCGTCTGCTGCGGTTTGCACGAGGCGATGATGACAGCGACGACACGGCGATTCTCACCGGTTCACTGGTGGCAGCGTTGACCCTGGCTTTCGCCGTGAGTGTCTGGGCACATGCCGGCTACACCAATCCGTACGGATTGAGCCTGCTGACGGCGGCGGTGTTATTCTATCTTGCGGTGCGATGGTGGGAAAACCCCGACGCTTTAGGGGCAGGCAATTTTCTGTTGCTGGCAGTGTTCATCTTTGGTCTGGACTTGAGCGTGCATCGGAGCAATCTCTTGTTCGTGCCGGGATTTTTCGTGATGGTTCTCTTGCGACGACCGCGCACGCTTCTATCCGGTCGACTATGGTTTGGCGGTCTGCTGTTGTTCGCGCTCGGATTATCGCTGCAACTGTTCAACGTGTTTCGCGCTCAGCTCGACCCGCAGATCAACTTCTCCGACCCCAATACGCTCGGCGGGCTATGGGACTACCTGGCTCTTAAGCAACGCGGCATCTCGGTGTTCGGGGCAGATCTCTTGCAGCGCAAAGGTCCGTTCTGGGATATTCAGATCAACCATGAGTACCTGCGCTACCTGGGGTGGAACTTTATCGGCTTCGACCACAACACCCTCGGTGTCAGATGGAATGGGCTGTACGGGCTGCCGCTTGCGGTTGGTCTCGTCGGTTTTCTATACAGCCTCGTACGCTGGACAAAACAGGCGGCGCCGGTGCTTGTTGTGTTCCTCTGCAGCAGCCTGGTGGCGATCATCTACCTCAATGTCCCGGCCGATTACTTCCGCAAGATGGACCGCCACTTCCTGGCCTCGTTCATGCTCTTCAGTGTATGGATCGGGATTGGCTCGTTCGCTCTGCTACGACTACTATCCAGGCTGACCGGATACCGACCGGCGGTAGACTGGTTGTTAGCTGTGCTGTTGGTGCTCCTGCTGCCGGTGAATGCTCTGTTTGCTAACTGGAAGATCAACGACCAGAGCCAAAACTACACGCCGTACGATTATGGCCGCAATCTGCTTGAGACGTGCGAACCGAACGCGATCCTTATCACCGGCGGCGACAGTGACACCTTTCCGATATGGTACTTGCAGATGGTCGAGGGCTTCCGCACCGACGTCATCACCGCCTTGAGCAACGGCCAGAGATCCTTCGACGGATCGAACGGATTCTTCTTGCGCTTCCACTCGATTGACGCACTAACATCGTCGTCCTTCGGGT
>DAOVOW010000103.1 GCA_030629485.1 bacterium | reverse complement strand
ATGCGGCCGGTATCGTTGATTCCATTTACGTCATCGACTCTATCGCCGATGTGACCGACAGTGTCGGACCATCGATTAGCTATCAGATCATGGGCCGCAAGGGGTTCGTCAGTGGTGATCCGATTCAATCGGATGATCACCTGGAGATAACGCTGAGCGACTCGTCCGGTATTAACCTGGCCGGCGGTCTCGGACACGGCGTAACCCTGGAGATCGACGGTCGCTCCGATAAGGTCGTTAACCTAACCAGCCGGTTCGAATATGATGCCGACAATTATACGCGCGGAAGAGTCAACTATGCCCTCGACAGCCTTACCGTCGGTCGCCATAACTTCAAAATCAAGGCGTGGGATAACGCCAACAACTCAGCCTCAACGGAGTTCGCCGCAGAGATCGTCGCTGCCGACGGGCTGGCTATAGTAGACCTTTTGAACTACCCGAATCCGATGCAAGATGTCACCCGGTTTTCGTTTCATGCGGCGCGCCAATTGGAAAGTTTTTCCCTTGAGATTTTTACACTTTCCGGTCGAAAGATTAAGAGTTATAGTCAAACCTCACTCTCCCCCGGATACCATGACGAGTTTATCTGGAGAGGAGAGGATTTCGCCGGCGACCGCGTCGCCACCGGAGTCTATATTTACAAGGCGACGGCTCGATCCGTTGATGATCGTAAGCCAGTCGAGATTTTTGGAAAAGTAGTAGTTGTCAATTAATGAGGAGAAGGAAATGAAGCGATACCCGATACTTTTCTTGCTGGCCGTCGTGATAGTTTCACTGGTGCCGGCAGGGGATACCTGGGCGGATATATCAAACGCCGCCGTGCTTTATCTCAGAATCGCGCCGGGTGCGCGCGCCGCGGCCATGGGCGAGGCGTATGTGGCTATTACCGATGACGCCACCGCCACCCACTGGAATCCCGCCGGGTTGGGCGCATACCCCCTGGCCGATTCATGGATAGAGGCGCGAATCCCGGAACGCTTCCGACCGTTGAAAGCGATAGCGACGCTTAAGCAAGGTGGCGCCGCGGACTACACAGCCTATGAAATCTGGGCCTTGACCCCGACCGGGTTGGTGCGCTTTGATAACAAGGATTGGTTTGTCCATGAGCAGTTCAGCACCAAGACGGATCAAACAGTCAAGAAGATTCTGTCATCCTACTTCAACGTGACCGACGAGGAGCGTTTGCAAGGCATGGTCGAGCGAGTGGCGGCCGTCAATAATAAGAAGGAATACGCCTACCTTGAGGATCTCAAATCCAGGGTTATTGCAGCCATGGAAACAGATTACTCCGGGTCGGAATCTCTTCAGTCATTATTGGATACTTTGCTGGCCGGTTATAATGAGTGCCGCATCAATTGGGATCGGGTAAATGACATTGAGCGTTATCTCAAGGACGGTCTGAAAGACAGCAGTCTGGCTGAGGTGGAAGCCGACCGAATCGCGGTGGCCGTCGAAAAGGCGCGCTCACGGTTCATCAAAGAAGAACTCATTGTTCCCTACGGCGTCAATTATACCGGTGAGCCGTCGGCCATAGCGGCGGTTGACGACAATTTGCTGGTTGGGACCAACGACGGTCTTGTCGTCTACAACCGTCATAGTTGGCAGACACTGTCGATTGTGGATGGACTCCCCTCCGACACCATACTATCCATCCATACCGTCCAGAGTATGGCTATCATCGGCACCAGCAGCGGTCCGGTTCGGTTCTTCGGCCGGCGGCTGGCGCCGGTTGAAGGTGTCGATCAATTGCCCAGCGGGCCGGTACAAGCGATCGGTGGTCGTTCACAGAACGATCTCTGGATTGTTGTTGGCGGCGACCTCTACCATTTCGACGGGCGGATATGGTCCAACAGCATGAATTACAAGATCGCCCTCGACGATACCCCGGAATCGATTGCCGAGCGCTTTGCCGTCTACGGCTCTCCCGCCGAGCGAAAGGTCTATCTCGACAAATTCCAACAGGCCAACGAGGCTACCGGCGGTCTGGGCATGGTGGACCCAGCCGGATCAAACGACGGCAATATGAATATAATGTCAATGGTGGCCGACGGTCTCAACAGCGCCGACTCAACGTCTGATTCCACCGCCACCCCTGACTCCGCCGGTGCGCCGTCAGTAAACGACAACCCAAGCGCTCCCGACACTGCCTCCGCCGACGGACTTCAGCCCGGCAACATCGTGCGGGCGCCCTACCTGGCCTCGATCAAGGGCAAGGTCAATGCCATCTACGGCGGACCTGACAATCGTGTCTGGATAGGCACCGACTATGGTCTGCTGTATTTCGACGGATCGACCTGGACGATGCCCGGATACCGTGACTATCGCATGAAAGAGGGCGAGACCTTTGACCAACTGGTCGATGTCAAGAAGCACAAAGACAGTACTGACCGCCAAGCCTATGTTGAGTTGTTGAAAGATATCAACGATCTCGATGACGACCCTCTCGTAGTGGGACGCCGAGTGAAGATGTATCGCAACCCCGCAGCGGCGCGTATTCGTGATATCACCCGTAGTGGCGAACGACTCTTCTTTGCGACCGATGTCGGCCTGTTAGCTTATGACGGCTATTACTGGGAACGGGCCAATATCAGAGGCCTGGATCGCCGACCGATCGCCGACGTGTACGCGGTGGAAGATGAACTGTGGCTGGTCGGTGATGACAAGATCGTCACCAAGGCCAACGCCCTGTCACAGATTACACTGATGCATGTAAAGTGGCTGCCGGAACTCACCGACGACGTATACTACGAGTTTGCGTCGTTCGTGGCTTCGAGTGAGGAGTGGGGAACTTTCGGCGGCAACATCACCTTCATCTCCTACGGAGAGTTTATCCGTACGAGCGAATCGGCCGTAGAGGAGGGCACATTTGACAGTTTTGACATTTCCTTTACCGGTTCCTACGGAACCGCCCTTACGCAGCGTTTGAAAGTAGGCCTGTCGACCAAGTTTCTGTATTCAAAACTGGCCGACGTGGGCGCCGGTCTGGAAAAGGGCAAGGGTATAGCCACCGGGTTTGCCGTGGATTTCGGGTTGATGTATCTGCTGTCGCATCGTCTGACCCTGGGGATGGCTCTCACCAACCTCGGTCCCAAGATGGCCTATATCGATGCCGCTCAGGCTGACCACCTGCCGCGCAACCTGGCTATCGGTTTCGCCTACAAGTTACTTCAGTCCGAATACTACCAACTGCTGGTGACCTCGGACGTGAACAAAATCCTGGTCGGCATGGATGACGGCTTAAGCGAGGAGTTGAAACAACTCATTCTCAACTCCGGAGCGGAGTTCCTGTATGCCAATATCATTGCGCTGCGGGCCGGATATATTCATGACGAAGAGGGTGCTGTCAAAACCATGACACTGGGGGTGGGTTTGTCACTTCTTGACAAGTTCAAGTTCGATTTTTCTTATATCCCCAGCGGATCGACGGAGTCACTCAAAAACACGCTGCGTGTCTCGGTTTCGGTTTTACTATAGTTTAGGAGATCGTTCCTTTGCAGTCAAAAATCGACATAATCCGAACACTCTTCGCTGTCATACTGGTAGCCGCACTGGCCCTGCCGGCTCAAGCGGGCGATCGTTTGCTTTATGGAACGCGCCAGCGGGATGAGAACAGCGTGACCGATAACAAGGTGCAGCACCACTCGCTGGCGCAGCGTCGCGCTCGCTCGATAGACTTTGGTTTGGAGCGCAAGTCACCATGGTCGCTGCCGACCAAGGGGTTGGCTCAGCCGCTGCGTACGATCGACATTCTGGTGATGAGGTTCAACTTCCAGGCCGAAGAGACGGACGACCCCAACACCACCGGTAACGGAGAGATCGATCTTTCCCGGCCGCTGGCCAACCCCGCTGACTCTGCCGCCTACTACGACCGTATCAAACACTGGATCGATCCGCCCCCGCATGACTCGCTCTATTTCGATGCCCATCTGGAGGCGCTCAAGATCTATTGGGAAACAGTCAGCGAGGGCAAAATCACTCTCGACTGGGACATCTGGCCGCCCAGCCGCGACTCTGCTTATCGGTTGCCGGAAAGAATGAGCGAGTATGGCATCTGTGGCACCAGCCTGCCTGCCGAGCAACAATTCGACACTGTCATATTCGGTTTGGTGCACTATTTCGTCGACTGTTTCAAGGTCGCCGACTCAGTGTCGCCGGAGATCAAGTTCTACAACTATGACTCGTACTTTCTGTTTCATGCCGGGAGTGACCGTCAGACCGATATTGGGTTCCCGCCGACCTGTTCTGATTTGTTCACCGGCTATGTAAACTTCGTACCGGACAGTGTGTTCTTTGATACCCTCCGCGTCGACAACGATTCGACCACTATTTGGAATGCGTTGATCCTGCCCGAGACGACCAATCAAGATAACCGCGCCACGGCGATGAACGCTGTGATCGCCCACGAGTTCGGTCACCAACTGGGGTTGCTCGATCTGTACCGAACCGATTACTTCATCACCAACCTCGGCGACTTCGCGCTCATGGATCACAACGGCTTTCACACCAGCGTTGACTTCGGCTTCGACGCCGGCGGCGCTTTCGGGACCATCCCGGTCTATCCTTGCGCCTGGTCGCGCGCTTTTCTGGGGTTTGTAGATGTGGTCGATTTCCGGGCCGGGACCGATATCTATATTGCAGCAGCAGAGATTGCCACTGACGCCACCAAGATTGCCCGTGTCCCTATCTCCGAGAATGAGTATTACCTGATCGAGAATCGGGTCGACGACCTCTTCCCCGACATTGTCACCGGGCTACTGGCCGACAGTGCTACCGGCGTCATCCAGTATCCGGTGGATACGGTCACCCGAGAGTTTACCGGGGAGTACGACTTTCTCCTGCCGGGAAGCGGACTGTTGATTTACCATGTCGACGAAGGAGTGGCGGGACTGAACTATGACTGGAAAACCGGTGATACCGTGGTCAATTTCGAAGACAACAAGCTGCAGTGGGATCCTTCGCGGCGTTTCATCCGGCTAATAGAAGCCGACGGTGTGGTGGATATGAGTGGATACTATGAAACCGGTCAGCGGCGCTATGGATCGGCCGAAGATATGTTTCGCGACGACCGCAAACGCTACTTCACACCCAATACCAACCCACCGGCGATAGATAACTCCGGAAACAACACCCATGTCAGAATCGAACATATCGGTCGGCTGAGACCGGCCGGCCCGGGCCGAAGGATCGACACCGTGATCACCTTTGACCTCCAGACCGATGGACTGGTCGACGGTTTTCCGGTGCGGGCGGGATACCCCGTTCTCGGCCTGTCGCCTATCGTTGACGATATAAACCTGGACGGCGTCGATGAAATCATCTTCGCCTCGGGACGAAACCTCCTGGCCGTCACTCTGGATGGCGAGAACTTTATACATCAGATATCGCAGTGTGACCCTTGCAGCACGTATTATGACACGAGTTATGCATCGGTCTACGACAGCACCGGCCGGCCGCACCCCTTACCGTTGTTCGCAGAAACACCGGAGGAAATCTCGGCTGGCCCGGTCACCGGTGATTTTGGACTGGGTCTCCCGGAGAAGTTTGTCGTGGTAGGCTATCCGGTCGGAGGCGCGGGAAGAGTTGCCATCTTCAGACCATTTGACGGCAACTCGAACGGTTTGGCCGATCCGGCGATACCCGGTCAGGACTATTTTTCCACTTCGGGTGCGCCCATCGCTTTGTCCTTTGGTGATCGCTTATGGGTTCTGACCGACAAAGGCCACGTCTATCTGAAGGAAGACCTTAGCCCGACTGTCCAGGACTTGTATGATTTCGACGAAGAGACCTATCACGGCATCTGTCGCCTTGATGGAAATCTCCTGCTTCTGGCTGGAGATTCTCTGCGGGAAGGTCGATCGGCGCAAACAAGGCTGTGGTTTCTCGACGGCCTCGACAGCGTTGCCTATACCATGGATGGTTTTTACAACTGGGGACCGATTCTGGTGGATATCGATCGTGATCACATTCCGGAGGTGGTAGCTTTCTCGAACGACGGAGGCGCCGTACTGATCTCGATAGATCTAACAGCGGCCGCGTCTGCATCTCCCTTCACGCTGAGTGCCTCCAGAGAGACCGGCTACACCTTCACCACCAATCCCGTACCCGGGGATATCGATCTCGACGGGTACCCCGATCTCATCATTGGCGGCGCCAATGCCGTGTACGCATTTAACCGCGAGTTGACCCTGCTGACCGGCTATCCGATCGAGATTGACGACCGTTGGCATTATGACTATGATTCCATCAAAGTCTTAGGCTACTATTATGAAGACTTTGTTATCGCCGCGCCGGTAATCGCAGACATCGAAAAAGGCGGCCAGCCTGAGTTGGTCTTCCCCACTTTCGCCGGTAACATCTATTCGTTCGGGCCGAACTTGTCGTACGGATTCCCATTATCGGGTGGTGAACGCGGCGCGGGGTCTTCAGTGATCTTCGCCGATACTTCCGGGGCAGGATGGCTGGCTTATCTCGGCGCCGACGGTTGGTTCTACGCCTGGGAGGTTGCCGCAGACACCGTCTCCAACTTCTGGCCTATGGGTGGCCATGATCCCGAGGGAAGTTTTGCCTTTGATGCAACCAACCTAGCGGCGCCTAAGCAGTTTTCCGATTTGTTTCCGGAAGAGAAATTCTACAACTACCCTAACCCGGTGGTCGACGGCGCAACTACCATTCGGTACTTCCTGGGTCGGGAGGCATCGCGGGTTGAGTTTGCCATCTATGATCT
>DAOVOW010000141.1 GCA_030629485.1 bacterium | reverse complement strand
TTTTTGGAGTATGTCGATTTTGACGGATTTTCTATTTTTCAGATTGGCACCGACCTGCTCGATTCCCTCCCCTTCAGTCTCAGCGGTGGGACTACGCTTACACCCTACGGGCGGTTTAATGTCAGGCTGGAGCGATCCAAGGTCGATGTGCTGGGTTTCTCCGATTCCGAATCTGAACTGAAGTTTGGGCTAAGTCTCGGAACCTGCTGGGATATGAGCGAGAACTTCGGGCTTTACGGTGAATTTCAGTTTGACGGTAATGATGGTCTGTTCGCCGGCCTCAGATACCGAGTGCTGTAAGGAGATCGGCGAGCTTGCTGACATCTCTTTCAGTCCGCCATGACCTATCTTGACGCCGTCATTCTCGGGCTGTTGCAGGGGCTGACTGAGTTTCTACCGGTGTCGTCATCGGGCCACTTGGTTCTGGCGCAATCGTTGCTGGGGGTCAAGCAGCCGGGCATTGCGTTTGAAGTCCTGGTCCATCTGGGTTCCCTGCTGGCGGTACTCATCTTTTTCCGCAGGCCGCTGGTATGGATGCTGCAATCCATATTCGACAAACGACTGAGTCAGGAACGGTCTACTATCGGTTACCTGGCTCTGGGCACCCTCCCGGCGGCAGTTCTGGGGATCCTGTTGGAGGATTTCTTTGCGGCGGCATTTTCGCGTCCGTTATACGCCGCGATCATGCTGTTTGTGACGGGGGGGATACTTCTGTCAACCCGGTTCGCTACCAACCATCATCGGGGTTTCACCTGGCGCAGGGCGCTGGCGGTGGGGCTGGCCCAGGCGGCGGCAATCATGCCGGGTATATCGCGGTCGGGAAGCACCATCTCGGTCGGTATGCACGCTGGTATAGAGCCATCCAAAGCAGCCGAGTTCTCGTTTCTGTTAGCTGTCCCGGTGATTGGTGGGGCGGCTCTGCTAAAAGCAAAACAGCTCCTGGACCTCCCGTCCGACCTGGCCGGTCAATACCTGTTTGGGGCGCTGGTGTCGTTTCTTATCTCACTGGTCGCCGTCTATCTGGTGCTGACGGCGGTGCGACGCGGCAAGTTTGAGTATTTTGCATATTATTGCTTTGCTGCCGGCGGAGTGGGGTTGTATCTTTTTATCTAAATGAGCAAGAGGATTCTGACCATCCGATTCGGTTCGTTGGGGGATGTCCTGCTGACATCAGCGGCGCTGGCCAACCTTCGCATCAGTTTCCCTGATCATTCGATCACCTACTTGACCAAAGAGGGTTTTCGTCCCGTGGTCGAACGGTTCGGCACCGTCGATGAATTGATTACCATCCCCGACAACGCCGGGCTGACTGATTTCTACCGATTGCTGAATAAGATCGACGAAACCCACTTCTCCCACATAATAGACTTGCACGGCAACACGCGATCATACTTGACGCGAACGCTGCTCACTGCCGACAACAAGGTTGTGTACCCCAAGCGACGACTGGAACGATTTCTTCTTACGCGGCGTCATAAGCGGATTCCCAAGCAGTTTCCGCATACGATTGATCTCTATAATGCCGCTGTGACCGAACTGGGCGGTAAGGTATTCTGTCGTCGACCGATATTGCGCCGGGAGGGTCGGGAGTCAGTTGACTCGCCGGTGCGCGAGTTGAACGACCACGCGCCGTTTGTCGTGATTGCGCCGGGAGCAGCACACGACAACAAGCGATGGCCGAAGGAGCGGTTTGCTGAAGTGGCCGTCCGGCTGTATCGTGAGCGCGGCGTTTCTATCGTGTGGGCGGCCACCGAAAAAGACCGGGCCTGGTCGGAACTGCAGGCGATCTTTCCGCCGGGCGCTTTTGTTGAATGTGTCAACCAACCACTGGCGCAACTGGCCTCGATCATTGCCCACGCTCACGCGACGGTGGCCAATGATTCCGGTATCGCCCATCTGTCTTCCGCGGTGGGGACGCCGGTTGCGGCCGTGTTCGGTCCCACCCATCCGGCTCTGGGTTTTGCTCCGCGCGGCCTCTATGATCGTGTTGTTGAGGTGGACGAAGACTGCCGTCCCTGTTCGCGCCATGGTCGCACGCCCTGCTATCGCGAGAAACGTTATTGCTTCGATCTCGTGACGCCGGACATGGTGTTCACCGAGGTCAATCGAATTCTCGATCACACCGTCGGTGCTCAAGGCGCTCTATTCGTCGATCGGGATGGCACATTGATTGTCGATAAACATTTCTTGTCCGATCCTGACCAGATCGAATTCGAGGATGGTTCCGTCGAGGCCCTCAAGCGGGCTCAGGAGTTGGGGCTGAAGATCGTGATTATATCGAACCAATCAGGGGTGGCGCGGGGATTGTTTGGTCTGTCAACGGTGGAACGGGTCAATGCTCGCTTGATTGAAATGCTGGCTAAGCGAGGCGTCGATATCGACGCGGTGTATTACTGCCCGCACTACCCGCAGGGACGGGTCCGTGAATTCGCCATCACCTGCGATTGCCGTAAGCCGGCGCCGGGTATGCTGGAGAAAGCCGCACGACAGTTGGGGATCGATCTAAGGCGATCGTACGTGATCGGTGACAAGCTGGATGATGTCTACCTTGGCTACACGTCACCGGTGCGTGCCTTCATGGTTCGCTCGGGCAAGGGCGCCGCCGAGGAACAACGGTTGCGCAACTATTGTATTAATGGTAGAGTCAAGCTGTTTGATAATTTGGCGGCCGCCATAACGTCTATTGAGGAAGATCGTCGCCATGCTTAAGGAAGCGGCCTTCTACCAATCAATATCCGATGACAAGTTGCAGTGTCAACTGTGTCCGGCCGAGTGCAAGCTGGCCGAGGGCCAGGTCGGTATCTGTGGTTGCCGCTTCAACCGGCAAGGGACATTGTACACCGACAATTACGGTGAGGCCGTCACGCTGGCTGTTGATCCGATTGAGAAAAAGCCGCTTTATCATTTTCATCCCACCGCCAATATCGTGTCTACCGGCCCCAACGGGTGCAACCTCGGTTGCCTGCACTGCCAGAACTGGACGATCTCTCAGAGCAAGGTGCAAACGACATATGTAGAACCCTCGGCACTGGTCAAGATGGTCACTCGTTTTGGTTCCATCGGCGTGGCTTTCACCTATACGGAGCCGATAATTTGGTATGAGTATATTATGGACACGGCGCCTTTGTTGCATCAGGCCGGCTACAAGGTTGTCCTGGTCACGAATGGATATATTAACGCCGAACCACTCTCTCATTTGCTTGAACATATCGACGCCGCTAATATCGATCTCAAAGGGATGCAGCCGGAATTCTACCGAAAGATCTGCAAAGGGGAACTGGAGCCGGTGTTGGAAACCATCAGGACGGTCGCGGACTCGCACGTGCATCTTGAGTTGACCAATCTGTTAATACCGGGAAAGAACGATTCTGACGAGGACATTACCAAGCTGGTTGAGTTTGTGGTGTCGATTTCGGATGAGATACCGCTGCATCTTTCGGCTTACCATCCCCAGTACAAACTGAACATTGAAGCAACACCTGCCGACACCATGTTAAGAGCGTTTTCGATGGCGCGAAAAAGGCTCAAGTACGTGTTTCTCGGTAACGTGGCTCTTACGAATGGATCCGATAGTACTTGTGCTTCGTGCGGAAACACACTGATTAGGCGCTCAGGGTATCGCACGGAGATAGTTGGTTTAGACGGCAGTAAATGTTCAAACTGCGGCGCTGAAACAGGTATCGTGCGGTGATGTCATGGGTTGTGCGTCGAACGAAATGGTGAGTGCCGATATTGAAGATTGGGCCCAAGTTGGCAGCTCAATGAACACACGCGGGTGTCGTCGCGTCTGTAGGGTGTCCTTCTGGTGGTAAAACTGTGATATACGGTCCGTCCAAAAACACTATGGCCCTGAAACTCTTATCGAAGTTGGTCCACCTCAGGTGGCTTACGATAGTAATCCTGGCAGCGATTTTCGTCATGGGTGCGGTCGGCAAGAGCTATGCCCAGTTCTATTTCGGCAAGAACAAAGTGCAGTATGCTCGTTTCGACTGGCAGGTGATGACTACCGAGCACTTCCGGATCTACTTCTATGCCGAAGAAGAGCAACTGGCTCAGACGGCGGCGAGGTTGGCCGAGACATCGTACCGAGTGTTGGCGGCGAAGTTCAACCATGAGGTTAGGAAGATAATCCCGCTGATCATATATTCGTCCCCCACTTATTTCTCACAGACAAACGTCCTGCCGGGACTCTTGCCGGAATCCGTGGGCGGTTTCATCGAGTTTATGAAGGGTCGGGTCGTCGTGCCGTTCAACGGTTCCTACGGCGATTTTACCCATGTGATTCGCCATGAGATGGTCCACGTTTTCATGATCGATCGGCTGAGCGCCGCTCTTGACCGTCGACCACGGATGCGGAGCTTCTATCCGCCGCTGTGGTTCACCGAGGGGCTGGCCGAGTACTGGTCCAACGACTGGCGGACCAAGGCCGACATGGTTGTCAAAGATATGGTGATTACCGATAAGCTGATCCCGATCAATCGACTGTACACGATACGCGGGTCATTCTATATGTACAAACTGGGCGAGTCGATTTGCTACTTCATAGACTCGGCATACGGTCCCGACAAAATACCAAGGCTGTTTGAGAATTGGCATAAGGCGAAGGATTTCAATGAGGTGGTGGCACTGACACTCGGCGATGACCTCAACGAACTATCGGAAAAGTGGGAATACCACCTGAAGAGAAAGTACTTCCCGGAGATCAGGGAGTTGGGTCTTCCCAAAATGGAGTCGAGGCGCATCACCACCCACGTTTTTTCCGAGAAAGGTGTGCCCATACGGTGGGATGATGGTAACGGCACGCGGGACTGGATCGTGTACAAGGCGTATCGCCGGGGCTACTCGGGGATCTACATGCGCCCTATCGATGAGAAAAACGGGAAGGTCCACACCTTGCTAAAAGGAGAGCGATCGGCTGACTATGAATCACTGCATCTTCTCAGGTCCGGGATCGACGCCAACGATTCCGGGATCGTTGTTTTTTCGTCCAAGTCAAAGGATGCCGATGTTGTCTATCTCTATGATCTGAATGAAGACCGGGTCACCCGGCGCTATGAATTCGATGAATTGATCGAGGCTCGTTCTCCACGTTTATCACCTGACGGGCAGCGAATTGTTTTCTCGGGTGTGCGCAAGGACGGATATACGAATCTCTATGTGCTGGACTTGCAGACAGGTACTTACCTGGCGCTTACCAATGATGTGTATCATGACACCGATCCGGTGTTCACTACTGATGGTCGTCGCGTCGTCTTTTCCTCGAATCGCAGCGCCCACGGAAACGACGGCGCTTTGAACCTTTTTGAGATTGATCTGGATGATCGTCGGATAAAGCAACTGACCTTCGGCAATTACGATGATCAAGCGCCGGAGTGTGCCGACTGGGGCGTTTACTTCTCGTCCAATCGCACCGGCACCTACAATCTTTTTCTGCTGGACGATGCGGGTCAATTGACGCAACAATCCACCTACGTTACCGGCGCCTTTGATCCACGACTGACCCGGGACGGTTGCCGCCTGACGTACACCGGTTACCAGGATATGGGCTACCGTATCTATGAGATGGATGTACCCCAGAGTGCGGAACTGGTGGAACAACCGTCTTCGTTGGGTCATTCCTCATGGCGTCCGCCCCAGATCGAGCGGAAGTATAGTCGTTCTACGATCAAGTATGATACCGACTATTCCTTTGATATCGCGCAGTCATCCGTCGGATATGATCCGGTCTACGGTTCCCTCGGTGGTTTTCAGGCGGCTATGTCCGACGTTCTGGGTAACCGTGCCTACTACTTTCTCCTGACCAATACGGCCACGACCAGGGACGAACTGTTGGAGTCGTTCAACGTCGGCGTCACCTATGTCAACAAGGAACGTAGACTTAACTGGGGTGTCGGCTTGTATCATCTCTTTGATG
>DAOVOW010000359.1 GCA_030629485.1 bacterium | reverse complement strand
ATCACAACCATCTTTCCACCCACAATGGCGACTACGTCGATCGGTGGAACACCATTCATCTCGGCCAACTCGATCTCCTCCGGATCGCCGCCAGTAAAAGCGCGCGACCAGACCAGGTCGAGCCGGGTAGTGCCGCTGATAACAAAGATCGTGCCGTCGTCACTGCCCGCGATGACATCACAATCGCCGTCGCCGTTGAGATCGGCGGCCTGCAGGTTCTTGCGGTAGATCTGATCGCCCGGATCGGTGAACTGCCACATGACTGTTCCGTCGTTACCGTAAAGGGCGGTCACCATGTCGTCGTTCCCGGCTACCGCGACATCGACCTGTCCGTCATTGTCGAAATCGCCGGTGGTCACGGCATACAGATTCTCGGTCCCGGTCCAGTGCCACAGAGTGTCACCGGTGCAACCATCGATTGCCCACACCCAGTCGTCCAACGAGGCCACGATTAGCACGTCCATGCAATCATCGCCGTTGAGGTCGGCGATGGTCAGGGCGTTGCCGTACTCACCGAATGCGTACTCCCACAACAGCGGCGACTGGGTTGATCTGAGCGCCCAGATCGATTTGCCGGGATTCGGGGGGCTTCCTATGAATTCAGCTCCGCCACCCGCCGCGACATCGACAATCGCGTCACCATCGAACTCGGCCACACCGACGGCATACATCGTTCCCGATACACCATAATACCACACCAGAGAACCATCGACCGCCGAGATGACGGAGATGCGATCCCAGGTAGCGGCCACGATGTTCAGGTCCCCGTCGCCGGTCCCGTCGGCAAAAGCCAGGTCGCGGGGGTAGCTATCCAGGCTGTCCGATTCGAACATCAACGATGGTTCCGTTCCATCAAAAGCAATCACCTTACGCCAGCCGAGGAAGTTTCCGATGACCAGGTCAAGATCGGTGTCGGAGTCGACGTCATAGGTGTACAGTTCAATCTCGCCGTTAGTGTGATTGATCGGACCGAAATCATAGCTCCACTCAAGGGTGCCATTGGAGGCGTCACGAACGTACAGATGGCCCTGATCGGCGGCGTCGATGCCGGTGAAGATCGCTTCCGGCTGGCCGTCGTTGTCAATATCCTCAATCATAACATCCAGGACAACATAAGCCACCACGGAATCCCAGATGAACTGTCCGGTAGCGCCGTCGATGACACCAAAGTGGTTGTCCCAGCCGGCCAGGTACTCGTGAGCGAAAGCGACGTCGTCGATGTCGTCACCGTTGACGTCACCGGTGGCGACCGCGTTGACCCACATGGCGTCTATCTCCTTGCGCCAGAGTTGCGCGCCGGTCTCGCCGTTAATGGCGTAAACGTAGTCGTCAAAACAGGCCACGGCGACGTCGAGATACTCGTCCCCGTTGATGTCGCCCGTTGTCACATCCTGATTGGTCCCGCCGGTGGGGAAGGTCCATAATGACAGTCCCGTGACGCCGTTGATGGCGTAGACGTCACCACCAGAGGTCCCGGCAATAATATCCATGACCCCATCGTTGTTAATATCACCGATTGTCATGGATCGACAGCCGGCTGGCAGGTCAAAAATCCAGATGGTGTCACCGGTTTTGCCGTCGGCGGCCACCACCTGATGGGGATAGGTGTAATAAGTGCTGTTGTACTCACCGGCAATCACGTCGAAGGTGCCGTCCCCATTGAGGTCGGCCGTCTCGATATGTTTGGTGGGCCACTCGCCATCAAAAGTCCAAATCGATTCCCCCGCCAGCCCCTGGGCCCACACGCTGGAGACCATGCACACGACCGGCATGATAACCAACAGAATAACCCCGATGATCAAGCAGTTGCGATGGTTCATGATATACACTCCTGTGGTTTTCGTCCGCAGTAATTTGAATCCTTTTAATATATGGTTTGATCTCCATTTGGCCAAGGGATTTCCGGCTCGCCAATCGCCATCTCCCATGAAGCAGTTCTACAGAGGCTGTCTTATAAGTTCGTTTCGCAGGGTCCTGATCCGCCGTGGGCGGATTGAGACCTTGTGCCCTCCCGTACACGGTTGAGGATTTCACGCATAGGAAACCGGTCGACAGGAGCTACCGAGACAAGTCAATCCTCTCGGAATACCGCGCCCAGGTGCTTCGTTGACCGCGCAACGTTCCGAGCATACCGGCTGTCTATTGCGGCAGAGACAACTCGATAAGGTTCCATCCCTGCCGGACAACATCGAATCCGCCGTGATAGATTTGCCCAATTTCGTGGCCATCGGCAGAGAGATAGCGAAGGACCACGTCGTGTTGACCCGGTGCGACTTCAAAGTCACCCACCAGCACTCGACCCGGCAGGAATTGGGTTGATCGTAGATCGGCGTTCTCAATGAGATCGGTGCCGATATCGATGGCCGCCTTCTTGAGCCACCCCTCAAGACCTCCGGTGTCGGCCTTTTTCTTCAGCTTGTGGGCGGCCAGACCCTTGGCAATCGCTCGCGCTACCGAACGTACATAAATCAGCGTTTTTCGAGCCTCGAACGTTTCACGAGCTACCGCGCCGATGTCCTCGATCAACTGCAACCGCCCCACTGATTGACCGTCCACCAGCACTTCCACACCTGCGACCTGCGACGGACGAGGCACTATCGTGGGTAGAGCGAATTTGAAATAGTAGTCCGCCTTGACGTTGACCGGAAGGTGTCCGTATTCAGCACCGGCCATCGACGGGTCGTCGTAAAGCACTTGCACCAGACCAAGGTCCTTGTCGGTGCGAATACGAAGGCTGATCGCCTCTTTGATCGGCGCCAGGCCCACCAACGCAACAACGCTCAGGATGGCGGCCGTATCGGAGTAGTACGCCACATCCGGCATGGCGAAATCATAGATGTGATACTGGAGGCGGAAAGCCTCGTTGAGATAGTCGAAGTCTATTCGAGCGTCATCATACTTGCCGACCGCTGCGTACATGTGCATGCTCAGGTAGCGAGCCAGGGCGTTGTTGTGAAATCGCAACTGAGGAAGGTTGTACTCAATCTCGACATTGTTGGTGTCTTTAGCCAGGCCGCGCTGATACTCACCGGCGGCGTCGGCGTACTTCTGTTCGAGAAGTTCCAGTTTCAGGTTGGCGCGTTTGATCTCAACGAAAGCATCCTCGAATTCCCCCAGGGCGGCATAATTAAGGGCCATGATCAGATTGGTATAGAGAACCTCATAGTCCTCACCGGCGTATTCCAGGACGTTGTCATTCAGGAGCAGCGAAGCGGCTGCCCGCGATACCGACTTGGTGAACAGTTCCTCGGCCGCTTCCTCGGCGACGCT
>DAOVOW010000402.1 GCA_030629485.1 bacterium | reverse complement strand
TCAGAAAAGTTCATCCGACTTGGAGCAGGCTGCGACTCTACTGAATGCGCTGCCTGACGCTATCACCGAGGCGACGGTGCCTCAGTGGACTGAGTTCATAAGCAAACTGCAATCGCTGCTGGAAGATATCGAACTGACCTATTCGATGGCCGGATGCTTGAGTTCTCAGAACGTCGATGACACGCCGGCCCAGGCGATTGAGGCGGAAGCCGATGTGCAAGTTGCGCAGTGGCAGAAGTTACTGACCGGGTTGGAAGCCCGCGCCATGAAAGTGCCGGATGATCAGTGGGGGTTGTTGCTCAAGCAACCGGCGATGGCCGAGATTCGATTCTACCTGGACGAGCGACGCACCATTGCCAAGAGCAAGATGCCTCTCGAACGGGAGACGCTGGCGCTGGATTTGGCCGTAAACGGTCTGCACGCCTGGAGTCGTCTCTACGCTAAAATCGCCGGCGGCATCAAAGTCGATTTCACTGAGGACGGCGAGACTAAAAAGATCTCGATGGGCCAGATCGCGACCAAGATGTCCGATCCGGACCGCGCCGTCAGACAGCAGGCGTTTGCCGGGATGGTCGGGGGCTGGGAACGGCGGGCTGATATTACAGCGATGGCTCTCAACAATCTGGCTGGGTTTCGGCTCTCATTGAACCAACATCGTAACTGGGAGTCTCCCCTCTACGAGCCGCTGGTAATGGCGCGTTTGCAGCAGAAGTCGCTCGATTCTATGTGGGAAGTTATCCGTCGCGAGACCGGGCAGCTCAAACCGTACATTGATGCCAAGAAAAAGCTACTCGGTATCGACAAGTTCTGCTGGTACGACGAGTTTGCCCCTTGCGGTAAGGTGGACAGGCTGTACAGTTTCGAGGAGGCCGGGAAGTTCATCGTTGAGCAGGCCGGTCGCTTCTCACCCGACATGGCTGAGTTCATGCGGATGGCGCTGGACAAACGCTGGGTCGAAGCGGAGGATCGTGCCGGCAAGCGGGCCGGTGGATATTGTACGTCGCTGGGACCGATCAAACAGTCGCGCGTTTTCATGACCTATGCCGGTTCCTTCGAGAACCTTTTGACCCTGGCCCACGAGTTGGGTCACGCCTATCATCAGTGGGTGCTGAAAGACCGACCGCCGTTTGCCGCCGGTTATCCGATGAACCTGGCCGAGACGGCGTCTATCTTCACGGAGACGTTGGTGGTCGATGCTGCACTGGAAGCGGCGGACGATCCGCAGGAGAAACTGATGCTGTTGGAGCAGAAACTGCAGGGCGCTTACGTTATGTACACCGACCTTCACAGTCGCTATCTGTTTGAAAAGAATTTCTACAGCGAGCGCAAGGAGGGTGTTGTGTCACGCGAGCGTCTGAGTGAGATGATGATCGACGCCCAACGACAAGCCTTCGCCGGGTTGCTGGATGAGTCCGGGTACCATCCGCTCTTCTGGTGCTCGAAGTTACACTTCTATTATACTGAGGTGCCGTTCTACAATTTCCCGTACACTTTCGGCTTCCTTTTTGCGGGCGGCGTTTACGATCGCGCCCAACGCGAAGGTTCCTCTTTTGCCGATAAGTACAGCGCGCTGTTGGCTGACACCGGCAGCATGACCACGGAAGATGTCGCGCAGAAACATCTCGGAGTTGACTTAACAACGGAGAGCTTTTGGGCGGATGCAGTCAGCCGTTCTCTGGCGGATGTCGACGCCTTCGTGAAACTGGCCAACGAGGTATAATGTATGTACTGTGACCGGCGTACGTCCTCGTGCGCTGAGGGAATCGAAGTACGCGGCAGACAAGCACGTTCTTGGCACACGGTCACGGCATGTTTGGGAGATACCTGCCATAGCAAACCGGCCAGATATGACTCGGCACGGCGCACTCAGCGAGCACGCCGTGCCGTCCAAAACACTTGTTATGGTGCGGAACCGAATCTTTGTACGGAACCTGACCAGCCTATCTCGTCGGCCACGGAATTGGTGTTAGGTCGGCCAGCTTGGCTCTATCGGCTGGTGAAAGATCCTCAATGTCAAACAGCAAGATGCCGGCACCCTCGTCGGGTAGGTTCAGACTACCTATGGTTTCCTGGGAGAGAGTCACCTGAAGTGTGCTGGGGTCCAGCTTGTAGGCAGCGCCATTGGTGAAATCGACGATAAGACCTATGAGACCGCCGAAGAACAGGTTGCCCCACACCCAGCCATCGCCTTTCCTCTGGATGACCATCTCAGCCGGAGCATAACCAGATTTGACAATCTTGACTATGTACTCCCGCTTACGTTTCAAGTCCAGCGAACAAGGTGTATCGCACACACCATACGAGACGCCCATGCCATCGAAAACCTCTACTGTTGCCCCGGTCGGCGTGGTCTGAAAATTCACAGTTTGCTTGGTACCGTGAATAATCGAAGCACAGCTCACCGCCAGCAGGGCCACCACTGTCAGAACCGGCAGGAAAACACCGAGTTCTTTTCGCATAATCGAGACCTCCTCTGTTTATGTGTTGCCGGAGGGTAGGTCGGGACGGCAGCGATGTCAAGTGAATTGAGTGCACGGCAGATGTCCACATCTGCCGCGGTGGAAAAACACACTCCCCGCCGCAGGCGGGGCTGCCCCTCTCAGGAGGGGAATGAATTCCGTGCCCGGCGTATGTCCTCGTGCGCCGGGGAGATTGATTTGTGCTGTCGGGCATCTCTGCCTGACCGCACAGATATGCACGCGGTCTCTTCAGCCGGACCAAGTCAAAACTACACGTATGAGGGCACTCCCGAAGATGTTCGCGCGTATTATGAGCGGATAACCTATTACTGGAACTATGCACTTGCGACCGCATGCTGCTATCTCGATATACTGGCTCCGGATTGGTTTGAAGCTGATG
>DAOVOW010000185.1 GCA_030629485.1 bacterium | reverse complement strand
CTTTGCACCGGCATCAGCGGCATCGGCGGTGGAGGTATTACCATGATTACTGGAACCGGCGGGTTGACCGCGGCCACCGGTGCTGATATTTTGGAGATTGAAACCGCCGACACTATTCACACGACCTCAATCAGCGTGTATGATTCGCAGGGCGGTCGGCACACGCTGACGCTTGAGTTCTTCAAGTCGCTGGTGCAGAACCGCTGGGAATGGACGGCCGGAACGTTGGGATCAGAGTCAGTAACTTCCGGCGGTACCGGCTACGTCAGCTTCAACCCCGACGGATCTCTGAACACGTTCGACTACAACGGTGGCGCCTCGGCGATCACCATAGACCCCAACAATGGCGCGGCCAATATGCAGATCGCATTCGACCCCGGTTCAACCGGCAACTACGACGGCCTGACCGGTTTCGGATCCGGGAATCACACCGCCGCCATGACCGGCCAGGACGGCTATGGCCTGGGGATATTGGAGAAAGTTACGATCGATCAATCCGGTAACATCTCCGGCATTTTCTCCAATGGCATCACGCGCGTTCTGGCGCAGATCATGCTGGCCGATTTTACCAACTCGGCCGGTCTGAGAAAAACCGGCAAGTCAATGTACCAACCGACTGCTAACTCGGGCGAAGCGCTTTCCGGTGTGGCCGGTGAGACTATCAGCGCTTCGATTTCATCGGGCGCTCTGGAATCATCCTCGGTCGACATCGCTCAGGAGTTCACCGGCATGATCACCGCGCAACGCGGTTTCCAGGCCAACGCCCGGATCATCACGACGTCGGACAGCATGTTGGAAGAACTGGTTAACATCAAGAGGTAATAGTCAATGATTAAGGTAACCCGAATAAATGACGCGCCGTTGGTTATTAACGCCGACCTGATCGAATTCGTCGAGGCCAGCCCGGAGACTATCATCTGCCTGACTACCGGCAAAAAGATCATGGTCAAGCAAACCATCGACGAAATCATCGACCGGGTCGCCGCTTTCAAACGCATGGCCGGTATCCGGACGATCAGTCCGGATACCGCCGACGTACTTGACAGGAGCTGACCATGGCCAACGATGAAGAAAAAACCACAGTGGAAGCCTCCGAAGATACCGCCACGGCCGACGGCGCTTCCGCCAAAGGCGGCAAGAAGAAACTGATCATGCTCGGTGGCATCGGGCTGGCGGCAGTGGTGATAGGCATAGTCGTAGCGCTGTTTGTTGTCAAACCGATGCTGTCCGGATCCTCCAGTGACGCAACGGATGGAGAGTACACCGAACAGACCGAAGCATCGGAGGAATCTTCCAGACACGAAGCACCCAAGCCGAAAAAGAAGCCGAAGAAAAGGCACGGTGGCGAGAGCGAAACACTCATCTACGCGATTAGGGATATCGTTGTCAATCCGGCCGGCACCGGCGGCTCGCGGTTTCTCTCCGTCTCATTCGGATTCGAACTGGATGAGCCCGGACTCGAGGATAAGTTTGCGGCCAAAGAAGCGGTTGTTCGTGACGCTTTGATAACCATCCTGTCGTCGAAGACAGTAGCGCAGTTGACCGATGCCAAGCAAAAGGAAATCGTCCGCTACCAGATAAGAAAGCGGGTGTCTAAATTGATGGGCACGGACGAACTAATCGGAGTCTATTTCACCGATTTCGTTCTCCAGTAGAAGGAATGAGTTAGTTGGCAAAGATACTTTCACAGGACGAGATTGATGCTCTGCTGACCACCGTGTCAACGGGAGACGGTGAGGTCAAGGACGAACAGATTGATGATGACCGATTACGGTCGATCATAGTCTACGACTTCAAACATCCCAACCGTGTCTCCAAAGACCAGATTCGCACGCTGGAAAACATGCACGACAACTTCGCCGGTCACTATGGTTCCACTCTGTCGGCGGTGCTGCGGACCATTGTAAACATAGATCTCGTTTCCGTCGATCAGATCACCTATTCCGAATTCATAATGTCGCTGGTGTCTCCATCCTGCACCTACACCTACGCCGCCTCGCCCCTGGAAGGAGGAAGCCTGGTCGATTTCAATCCCACGCTCACCTTCGCCCTGATCGACCGCATGTTCGGCGGGAACGGTAAGATCCTCGAGTCTGATCGTGAGTTGACCGGCATCGAGCGCTCCGTCATGGGTCGCCTGGCCCAAAAACTCTACGCTGACCTCACCCGTGCCTGGGAGAACATCGTTAAACTGGAGATCGAGCAGAAGAGCTTCGAGACCAACCCGCAGTTCATTCAGGTAGTGCCGCCGGGCGAGACGGTGGTGGTGGTGTCGTTTCAAATCAAGGTGTTTCAGTCGACCGGGCTCTTGACGCTGTGCTATCCCTACGTCTCACTGGAACCGATCATCACCAAGCTCTCGGCGCAGAACTGGATAGACGCTACCAAGAAGAAAAATCTCGACGAAGACCGTATGATCAACCGGCAGAACCTAAACAACGTCGGCGCCCTGGTAACAGCCGAACTGCTATGGACAACCATCAAGGTGCGCGAGTTTTTGGGCCTGCAGCGAGGGGATATCGTACCCTCGGAGCACAAAATCGGCGTACCGATTGCGGTCTACGTCAACAAGCGAAAGAAGTTTTTCGCCCAGCCGGGTTTATCCGGCAAGAAACGGGCGGTTCAAATCAACCAACCGTGTGACATCGAGGCACAGGAGGCTTAAATAATGGCTGACGAGAAAGATTTGGAAGTTCCTGAGAACGCAGAAGCAGCCGAGCCGTCCTCATCCGAACCGGAAGAGGCGGTCGCCCAGCCGGAAGAATCGGCGGCGCCTGCCGAAGATGCCGCCGCGTCAAATGAGGCGGCCGAAACTCCCGGCGAATCGGACGCGGGCACGCCCCCGGCGGATGATCAGGCCCAGGATGATAGCCCTGCCCCGGAGGACGCCCAGGGTGCTACTCCCTCGGCCGACGAGATCCTAGCTGAGGCCGGTGCGGCCGAGGCTGAGTCATCTGAGTCTAAGGACGGTGTCGGCGTCGTCAATGAAGAGGATGCCCCAGAAGCTGATGCCGAAGCGGCTATGCTGGCGATGCTCGAGGAGCTACCGGAGGATGGCAGCGGCGCCACCCCCGATGACATCGACTTCAGCGCCGCCTCTGTCTCCAAGGCAGAGTTCCAGCAGCTCTCGGAGCCGGCCGGCAAACCCGAGACACAGAATATCGACATGCTCCTGGATGTCAACCTGCCGGTGTCGATCGAACTGGGCCGCACCAAGATGTCCATATCCGACATCCTTTCCCTGGGACCGGGATCGGTGGTCGAGTTGAACAAGCTGGCCGGTGAGCCGGTGGATCTGTTGGTGAACTACAAAATCGTGGCGCGCGGTGAGGTGGTTGTGATCGACGAAAACTTCGGCGTTCGTGTCACTACTCTGATCTCGCCGACCGAAAGACTGAAGGCTCTGGGTGAAGACCAATAGAAAAATGCGGCGGTCGTTTCTGACCACAGCCGTCATCATCGCGGTGGCGGTGACTGGACTGATGTTAGTCTCTTCCGACGGCGGACAGGCCGATCAAGCCTCGGCCATAACCTCTCCCGTTGAGAATGCAACGACACCGAATGCCACCGATCGACTGCTGGCCGACTCGGCCTTGCCGGTGCTGGCCAAGATGGTTGGAGCCCTGCTGGTGGTCATCGTGTGCATCTACGTCGGCATCTATTTGTTGAAACGTACCACCGGAGGTCGTTACAGCAGTTCACGCGGCACGAACGCCCTTGAGGTCATTGAGACCGCGTGTGTCGGTCAGCGCAAGACGATTTCACTTATTCGCGTAGGTGAAAAATCCGTGTTGGTCGGAGTGACCGATGATCGCATGGCGCTGCTGTCCGAGTTGAACGCCGACGATACTGCCGCCATACTGGCCTCGGCGCCGCAGGAAAGTGAAGCCGACGGTTTCAGCAAGATGCTGAACTCGGCGGTAATACGTGTGAAGAGGCTCGCCGCGAAGAACAGACGTACGGCGCTGGAGACGTAGCACCGAACACTTGTGAACGCCGCAGGGTAGTACTCTCATCATGGATGATGTGAAGCCTGCGGCAGTAAGATATAGGATATGATGAAACTGCTGAAAGCCCTGGCGGCTTCGGCGGCTGCCGTCACTCTGACGGTGGTCGACGTGGCAGCGCAGACGATTCCCAAGGTCTCGGTGCAGATTGGCGAGGTCACCGACCCGAGCGACCTGTCGGCCACCCTTCAGATCGTGATCCTGATGACGGTGCTAGCTTTGGCGCCGTCGATTCTGATCATGGTCACGTCGTTCGTTCGCATCGTTATCGTCCTTTCGTTCCTGCGTCATGCCATGGGGATCCATCAGATGCCGCCCAACCAACTACTGGTCGGTCTGGCCCTCATCCTGACCTTCTTCATCATGACTCCGGTAGTCGACCAAGCCTACAACACCGGCATCAAACCGTACCTTGACGAGCAGATTTCCAAAGAGGAGGCGTTTACCAATACGGTCGAGCCGTTCAAGAATTTCATGTTGTCGCAAACGCGCGAGAAGGACCTGGCCCTGTTCGTGAATATCGCCAAGCTCGACAAACCGGAAAATGCCGAGGATGTGCCTCTGCACGTATTGGTGCCGGGCTATGTGATCAGCGAGTTGCGCATCGCTTTTCAGATCGCGTTCGTGCTGTTCATTCCGTTCCTCGTGATCGATATGGTGGTGGCGTCGGTGTTGATGTCGATGGGTATGATGATGCTGCCGCCGATCATCGTCTCGCTGCCGTTCAAGATACTATTGTTTGTGCTGGTGGATGGATGGTATCTGCTGGTGAAGTCGCTGGTGGATTCGTTTCACCTTTAGCTGAGGATAGCTTCTTATGACTCCGCAAATGGTTGTCAGTATCGGTCGTGAAGCACTGATGGTCACTCTGATGATCTCTGGGCCGATGCTTCTGTTCGGACTGGTCGTCGGTCTGTCGATCGCGCTGTTTCAGGCAGTGACGCAGATCCACGAGATGACCCTCACCTTTGTGCCGAAAATCCTTGCCATTGCAGCGGCGCTGCTGATCTTCCTGCCGTGGATGCTCAACGTCGCCACCGACTTCAT
>DAOVOW010000072.1 GCA_030629485.1 bacterium | reverse complement strand
GAGGACGCAAACTGTCCACCGCCTTGTGACCGGTAGCGAAAACAACAAAGGACGCCCTGGTCCGGTCGGTGCATGGGATGCCCGCGTACGCAGCAGCACCCACCGCCGCCGTCACGCCGGGCACGATCTCGAACTCGATGCCATGTTGCCGCAAGTATCTTGCCTCCTCCCCGCCGCGCCCGAACACTAGCGGATCGGATCCTTTCAAACGCGCCACGTTCTTGCCGTCGCGGGCCAGCTTGACCATCAGATCGTTGATCTCGCTCTGCGGAATCAGGTGCGAACCGGCCTGTTTTCCAACGTAGTGCTTCTCGACCCGGCGCGGCAAGAGGGTGACCAGTTCGTCCGGCACCAGATGGTCATAGATGACCGCATCGCACTCTTTGAGCAGACGCATCCCGCGCAGCGTTATCAGTTCCGGATCACCCGGACCGGCGCCGATGAGATATACTGTTCCTGTGGTAGTACTCATTCTTTGTACACCCATCGGGGTTGTTGAAAAGCAGCTCTTGCTGTCATTGCGAGCGACCGCAGACACTCGTGTCGTAGGGAGCGCGGCAATCTCGACAGTGTCTTCCGGCGGCGGATTGAGATTGCCGCGTCCGCCTGCGACGGACTCGCAATGACGTTACTGCGGGTTTTTCACAACTCCCTATCGTTAGGACGATAACGGCAGCGCGTCACTCCTTGAGCCAGTTTCGAAATTGCATCTCAATGGCCTCTTCATCTTTGTCTTTCAACAGAACCTTCCAGTCCGCTTTGAGAAATCGTTCAAGACATTGCTGCCTTTTTTCAGCCTCTTTGGGACCTTCCTTCATGACCATGCGACGGAACACGCCGGCGTACCCGGCGATCCGACACCACCGGTCCGGAAAGATACCATCCAGAAACTCACGCAGGAAACCGGCCAGAAACGGCGCCTGACCGTCGGTCGACACCGCCACCGTCAGGCAGTCACGCCTAGTTATTGCGGGGAAGATGAAATCACATAAGGGTGGGTTATCCACAACGTTCACCGACACGCGAGCGGCGATCGCATCTTTGTACACTTCGTTGTTTACGTACGCATCGCTGGACGCCGCAATCACCAGACCATACTTGCCGGCTTCGGGTGATGTGTACTCTCGCGCTATCAACTCGACTCTCCCCATCTTGGCATGGTACTCGATCTTGGCATCCGGCTTGGGGCCGATCACCGTGATCTTGGTCTCATAGTCGAGAAGAGTCTCCACTTTCCGCAGGGCGACGGCCCCACCGCCCACTACCAGGCAGGTTCGCGTGACTACCGAGATACCTATCGGCAAGTACTTGTTGGCCATTGTTGTCTACTCCGTATCAGGGGAACTGCCGGCTCCCGTGTTCGTCTTTATCTGAGCCAGCTTCTGCACCAACCGGCTGGTTTGCTCATCAACTTTGCTGCGGACGTCCTCGGGCAAATCTCCCAGAAGCAAAGCGAGATCCTCGCGACGGACGCGCTCGAAATCTTTCATTAACCGTGCAAAAGTCATTTCATTGCGAACGTGATCATACCAATACGCGAATTCGCTCAGTCGCTCGCGAACGAGTCGTTCCGCATCCGGTATCGCCGCCGCCCGGATCGACTGCTGTTCTTTCACGTACTGTTGAACGTCGTCGAGGTCATATATGGTCAGGCTGGGATGGTCGTTCTTATCGAACTCGACATCGCGTGGAACAGCCATATCCATTATCATCAACTTGTGCGATGGGTAGGCATCCAGATGCGCCTGGAGCATGTCGTGTGTTATGATCGGCTCAGGCGATCCGGTACAACTTATGACGATGTCGGCCTCAGCCAGCAGCGATGGAAGATCGTCCAGCGAGTAGTGGGATGCTCCATACTTTGCAGCCAACTCCTTCGATGCAGCTTGCGTGCGATTGGCGAACATCAACCGACTATGGTGCAGTCGGCTCCAACTCGAGGCTGCCAACGCGATCATCTTACTGGTCCCGACAAACAGAACCGCTGGGCGTGCCTCGGCATCCAAATGGCTCTTGAGCAACCCGACCGCCGCTGTGCTCACTGAGCAACTGCCTTTGCCCATGTCAGTTTCTGTACGTACCTGTTTACCAACGCGAAAGGCCTGGTGAAAAAGGCGATGCATGATCTTACCGGCTACTTTGACAGCGCAGGCTGAGCCATAGGCTTCCTTGATCTGACCAAGAATCTGGTTTTCGCCAAGAACCATCGAGTCGATTCCGGCAGCCACCCGAAAGAGGTGAGCGGCGGCATGCTTGCCCTTGCGAACGTAGAAGTTTTCACGAAGCGCAGTAATATCAAGATCGCGATACCTCCGGTAGAACCTGGTCGCCAAATCGATGGGATCATCCTTGCGATCAGCAACCATGTAAAACTCGATGCGGTTGCAGGTCGAAACGATTAGCGCCTCTTGCACGCCCGGAAGCGAGGCAAGACCGGCATGGGCTGATGCCATAGACTCCCTGCCGATCTGAAGGCTTTCCCGCTGTTCCAACTGCGACGTCTTGTGATTGATCCCGCACATGACCAGGTGCCATCCGCCCGCGCGTACGTTGTCTGTGTTCGACGTAGTCATCCTATCACGTTCCCGAAATCATGCCGACAGCGGTCATACCGCCGCCGATAAAATGTACGTTTTCAAATCCGGCCTGCGCGAGAATTAACGCTGTCTGGTAAGAGCGCGGACCGCGACGACAGATAATAACTACCTCAGCCGACCGGTCAAGCTCTTCAAGACGATCCCGGAGGTCATTCAGTGGAATGCTCACGGTTTTGCCGTGACCGTCGGGGATCGTCCACGGAGTCGCAGTTGCCTCCTCCGTTTCGCGCACATCAAGCCAGACGATATCACTCGGTGTGGAGAATCGGGAAGCAATCTCCTCCGGAGTCCCCGGCGTCATGAAACGCACGCCGCGCTGCCGCGCCTGCGCCATCGCCGCCAGGTGGTGCAGGGGATCCAGCGCTTCTGCATAAGGAGGCGCATATCCATGTTCGTGATCGATCAGATCACTCACGGCGGCTCCGTGCCGCAGGAACATTGAGAAGACATCGATGCGCCGACAGATATCTCCGGCGCCGATAGCTTGCAGACCCAACAGGTGCATGTCATCAACTGCATAAGCCATCTTCAGAACCATCGATGTGCTTTCCGGGTAGTAGTCGGGCTTGTCCATGAACACTCCGGTGACCACCTGCGCCTCAACGCCCGCCTCAGCCGCCGCCGACTCACCCAGTCCGACCGTTCCGATGTTGAGATCGAACAGTTTCAGTACGCAGGCACCGACCACACCTGGAAAGGTCGTCTCATAACCAGTAATACTCTCTGCAATCACGCGCCCGTGCCGATTGGCCAGCGACCCCATGGACAGGAAAATCTTCCGGCCGGTCACGAGGTGGTGCGACTCCACACAGTCGCCACCGGCATGGATATCGGGATCAGAGGTGCGCATGTGATTATCAACTTCGATGCAGCCCGTTTCGCCCAATTTCAGGTCGCATTGCCGAGCCAGCGTGACCTCAGGATGGACACCAAGACAGAGCGCTACGTAATCGGTTTCGACGGTACGGCCGTCATCAAGGTGCACGAGAACCGTGCCCGAATCGTCCTCATCGATCTTCTGAACGGCTGTCGACGTATGTACCTGCACCGACTGGCGCTTCATCTCCGCCTCGGCCATGCGCGCCATCTCCGGATCGAGCAGGAACGCCAGGACCTGATTCTCCTTCTCGATCAGGACGGTCTCAAGCCCCCAAAGCCCTGCAGCAGCTTCAACCAGTTCGCATCCTATGAACCCGCCACCGACGATAACTACTCGACCGACCTTCCCCTTTTCGACCAGTTTGCGAAAACGAATGGCGTCATCGGGACGGGTGAACGGTCGGATACGATCGGTGGATGCAACTTCAAACGGCGGATCATTGGGAATCGCGCCGGTAGCGAGAACGAGCTTATCGTAACCGTGTTCAAACGTCTCACCGTTGGCCGGCATTCTTACGGTGACGGTTTTCTGCGCACGGTTGACACTTGTCACTTCGGCATCGGTAAGGATATCAAACCCTTTGGTTCGTTTGAAGAAGTCTGCGGACTTGGGCACACCGTAGGAAGTTATCGTCAACTCGTCGAAGCTCTGAATCTCACCGGCGGCATAGTACGGCATCCCGCAGGTGCCGTAAGACAGCATCGACTCCCTTTGAAAGAGGGTGATTTTCGCAGAGGGCAGCCGACGGGCCAGCGTGGCGCCGGTCTTGGGACCGCAGGCCACGCCGCCGACAATAACTACATCTGATCTGTCGCCGATATTATCCATCATCTAAGATAGCAGCGGGGTTGTCCGAAAACAACCCTATCCGCAAATCACTATCCTGTTATTCCCGTCAGTACGGTGATACACTCACGCGCCGTCGACCTTCAACTACCAGCCTTCACCGGACTGCGTTGCGTTTCGACAATCCTCTTCGTGACCCACTGGCCCCGCACCGACAACGCAATCTTGTAGAGCACAGTTATCATGAGGAGACCCAGCGCGTAGATGCCGAGCGAGATCATCAACTCGGTCACTGTAGGCACGTATGTCGGCACCGCACCCAAAACGGACGGCACGAAGCCGGTCACTATCAGGGCCATCCCTTTGTCGATCCAAAGCGACAAAAACACCGCAATGCAGGCCACGACCAACCACGACTCATTGCGACGCGCTTTCGGGTTGAGCAACAGTATCAATGACACGACGGCCAGTATTGAAGACACCCACATCCAGGGAGCCATCATGCTGTTGCCCTCAAGCCCTAAGAACATGAACTTGAAGTGCTCGAGGTGCTCCGGGATGCCGCTGTAGACGGCCGTGAATACCTCCATCAATATGAAGAAGACGTTGATCGCCATGGCGTAGGTGACAATCTTGGCTAGTGTCTGCACCGGTTCGCGTCCGGCGTCGAACTTCGTAACCTTGCGCAGAATCAGACAGAACAGAATCAACAAGGCCGGTCCGGCGGCAAAAGCAGAAGCCAGGAACCTCGGGGCCAGAATCGCCGCCATCCAGAAGGGGCGCGCTCCGAGTCCGGCATACAAGAACGCAGTGACCGTATGGATACTGACCGCCCAGGGGATTGACAGAATGATGACCGGCTTGATCCATTTCGGCGGGGCCATCCCCTGCTTCTCAGCTCCCAGCGTAACATGACTGATGATTATATTCAACACCATGTAACCACTGAGTGATACCGTGTCCCAGAACATCATCGAAGTCGGCGACGGATACAGAAAGACGTTGACGATGCGGAACGGCTGGCCCATGTCGACGAAAATGAACGTCATGCACATGGTCACGGCCGAGATTGCGAGGAATTCGCCGAGAATAGTGATCTTGGCGAACGCTTTGTAATCGTGCAGGTAATAGGGCAGTACGACCATCACCGCCGAGGCCGCCACGCCGACCAGGAAAGTAAACTGCGCGATGTAGAATCCCCAGGTGACATCACGACCCAGGCCGGTGACGCCCAGACCTTCGCTATACTGCTTAAGGTAAAACAGGGTGGCGATCCCGATCACGGCCATAAGAGAGATCACCCAAGTCCAGTATCTCTTATCTCCAACAAGCGCTTTTTCTAACATTGGTACCTCACACTATGTAATACACTTCGGGGTTAGTACCAAGACCGGGCTTGCGGCGTATCGTATAGCGCTTGCTGAGCAACTCCCGGACATTTGAATGCGGGTCTTCTAAATCGCCAAAATGCATGGCGCCGTATTTGCACGCCTCGACGCAGGCCGGCAACATTCCACGCGCCAACCGTTCTTCGCAAAAGGTGCACTTCTCTACCACCCCACGCGAGCGGGTCGGAAAGTCCGGCTCAATCTTCTGTATCTTCGGGCGTGGGTCACGCCAGTTGAAACTGCGCGCGCCATACGGACATGCAACCACGCAGTAGCGACAACCGATGCAGCGATGCCAGTCCATCATAACAATGCCGTCCTTCTCGCGTTTCCACGTTGCCCCCGTTGGGCAGACGCGCACACAGGGAGGGTTGTCACAATGGTTACACAGCACCAGCGTCGGCAGATGTTTCAGACTCTCCTGTTGGTAGGGATGCTCCTGATCATGGAAAGCGTGTTCGAACGACTCTTTCCAGATCCACTTGACCTCGTCTTTGGGATTCTCCCACTTGGGCACATTGTGCGTCGTGTGACAGGCGGTCACACAATCATTGCAGTCAGCCTGTTCATGACACTTGCGCAGATCGATCACCATCGCCCAGCGTTGAGCCGTGAGCGGACCCTCAGGTCGTACCGGAGCAGCGGTATCGAGAAAATCCTCACCGGAAAACACCTTGCTCACGGAACCGCCAGCCAACCCCAGGGCGGTGAGACCGGAGACCTTGAAGAATTTCCGTCTATCGATACCCATCACATCACCTCCTTGGGGATAATATGACAGTCCCAGCAATAAGGATCCACACTCATGAAGTTGTGGCAGTGGTCACAGAACTTGTCCTTGTTGACATGGCAATTGAGACAGGTGTTGGAGAGGCTCTTCTCCATGCGCTCACCATCCGGTCCAATGAAGTAGCGCTCTCCGTCACGCACGACTTCATCGCGCCAGTCGTTGAGCAGATCCATGTGGCGCGCTCGCATCCACTCGGTGTCCGCGACACATTGGGTCCCCTGAGCCTTCTCCAATTCGGGCGCCTGGACGACCGTCTCCCCGGCCAGGTTATACCACAAGGGAAAGGTAACCAGGGTGAGGAACACCACGATTCCGAGGATCACTTTTCCGGCATCATACATTGTTACCGCCCTCCTTTCCGTTTTGTTCGTATGGTGTGTCACGCAGATCGGTAGGCCGGTCGTGCTGGCCCTTCATGATCAGCGCATTGCCGATCATCTCATGAACACCCCCGACTTCCACTCCCGGTACCCAGTACTCTAACAGTGGCGGCAAGGTTGCTTTATCGATAGCGCACATGCATAACAGAATGTTCACATCGTGCGTATCATGCACATATTGCACGGCATTCGCACGTGGCAAACCACCGCGCATGCGCATCTCGAAGTTCTCATCGGTGCCCAACCCGGCGCCGCTGCCGCAGCAGAAGGTTTGTTCACGAATCGTGTTTTCAGGCATCTCATGGAAGTTGTTGCAGACGCTGTTGATTATGTAGCGCGGTTCCTCCAACAGACCCATCGCCCGCACGGGGTTGCATGAGTCATGATAGGTCACGTGCCAGTGGTCATTGCGGCTGGGATCGAGTTTCAGTTTATTATGATGTATCAAGTCCGCCGTGAACTCCGAGATGTGAACCATCTTGGTCGCGCGAGTGTTTTCAAAACGCGTGCCGGTAAAAGGCGAGACCGGTTCCTCAAGGAAATCGGCCGGACCATTCAGCGTGTCCATGTACTGATGCACCACCCGCCACATGTGACCACATTCACCACCGAGGATCCACTTAACACCGAGGCGTTTGGCCTCCATGTAGATCTTGGAATTCAGCCGCTTCATCATCTCAGCCGAATGGAACAGACCGAAGTTGCCGCCCTCGGAAGCGTATGAACTCCAGGTGTAATCCAGACCGATCTCATGAAACAGTTGCAGGTATCCTAACAGCGTGTAATAGTGCGGCGAGGCAAAGTAGTCCGCCGACGGCGCCACAAACAGAATCTCCGCGCCCTTCTTGTTGATCGGAGCCTCCACACGCACACCGGTCAACTCTTCCAGTTCATCGACAGCGAAATCGATACTATCTTTGAAACCGTGCGGCTGGATGCCCAGATGGTTGCCGGTGCGAAAACAGTTCGCCACCGGCGTGCCGATCCATTCGATAGAGATACCTATCAGGTTCATCAACTCGCGCGCCATCATGGTGATCTCGGCGGTGTCGATGCCATAAGGGCAAAAGACGGAGCATCGGCGACACTCAGTGCACTGATAGAAGTAGTAGAACCACTCTTTCAACACACCGACCGTCAGCTTGCGCCCACCGGCGAACTTGCCGAGAACCTTGCCGGCTGTTGTGAAGTCGTTGCGATAGACCGACCGCAAGAGTTCGGCCCGTAACACCGGCATGTTCTTGGGGTCACCGCTGCCGATGAAGTAGTGACACTTGTCAGCACAGGCGCCACAACGTACGCAGATGTCCATAAACACGCGCAACGAACGATACTTCTCCAACCGCTCCTTGAACCCTTCGAGAATGATCTTCTCCCAACCGTCGGGTAACTGCCAGTCAT